>JAGRLM010000413.1:2626-9533 GCA_020441795.1 Nitratireductor sp. | reverse complement strand
TGCCGCGTTGGCACCCTGCCATTCGGGAAAGCCGGATCGAGAATGGCGAGCCGTCGGACAGGGTTGGGTGTGTCCGTGATTTCCGCCTGCAGAATGGTGATCGAATTCGCGAAAAGCTCTTGGGCCTTTCAGATTATGACATGTTCTGCACCTATTCGATCCTAGAAAGTCCGATGCCGCTGACCGATTATGTGGCAACACTGCGCCTTACCCCGGTCACGGATGGTGAGCGCACATTTGCAGAATGGTCAGCCGAATTCGACTGCGCCGCCGAAGTTGCAGACGAGCTTGTCGGCAATATCGGCAATGGCGTTTTCCAGGCCGGCTTCGATTCGCTCAAGCGGCATTTCGGCAGGTAGGTACGGTCACCATGGTCAAGATCGTCAAGAGCACCATTATGGATGCGCCAGTCGAAGCGGTCTGGGAGGTTTTGCGCGACTTCAACGGCCATGATCGCTGGCATCCGGCGGTTGCCGACAGCCAGATCGAGCGTGGCCAATCGTCAGACAAGATCGGTTGTGTGCGCAAGTTTCATCTGGCTGACGGGTCGGAACTGCGCGAGCAATTGCTGACGCTTTCCGATATCGACATGGCATTCACCTATTGCCTGCTGGATACGCCGATACCGCTGCTCAATTATGTTGCGCATGTGCGCCTCATTCCGGTGACGGACGGAGACCGGACCTTCTGGCACTGGGAGTGTCGGTTCGATACACCGGCGGGCAGGGAAGACGAACTTGCCGAAATGGTCGGGACAAATATCTACGAAGCCGGTTTTTCCGCAGTGCGCGAGCATATGGGTCTGCCAGAATCTGCAAGGGGAGCTCACTGATGCCAGTACAGGTCGAAACCCATGCCCGGCTGGATGACGCCGTCCGTGCCTGCGCGCAATCGGCAAATGCCAGGTTCTTCGGCGGCGGCACCCTGCTGATGCGCGCTGTCAACGAGGGCGATCAGTCCTTCGACAGGATCATCCGCTGCAGCGATCCGGTGTTGCGCGAAATCCGCATGGACGGCAATGCGATCTCGATTGGGGCAGGCGTGACCATGCTGGAGGTCATGGAGAACCGCGACACCGCATTTCTGGCGCCTGTGGCGCGGATTGTTGGTGGTCCGGCCGTGCGTTCGGCAGCGACAATTGGCGGAAACCTTTACGCCGATCTGCCCTATGGCGAGATGACCACCGCACTTCTGGCGCTTGGCGCCACGATCCGGTTTGCCGGTGATGCGCAAGGCGTTTCGATTGACGATTTCCTGCGGGATCGTGCTTCCAGGCGTAATCGCGTCGTGCAGTCGATTTCGATTCCAAGGGTTGGCGATGCTGCGAATTTTCGCTTCGTGAAGGTGACACGGGTCAAGCCGAAAGGGGCTGCGCTGATGTCGATAGCCGCTTATCTGAACAGGTCGTCCGGTTCGGGCGGAATTCGTGTCGCCTATGGCAATATGGGCCCAATGCCGGTGAGGGCGCTGGCGGTCGAACGCGCGCTTGAGGGAGCGTCGCTTGATGAACGCGGCATTGCGCGGGCCCTGGAGGTTGCGACCGAGGGGCTTGAACCGCCAACCGATGCCTTTGCGTCGTCATGGTATCGGCGGGAAGTTGCCCCGGTGCATCTCAAACGCCTGCTGCTTGGCTCGGGGAGGGCTTGAACATGGCGAAGAAACCCGTTCAATTTCATCTCAATGGCGAAGAAAAGGCTGCATTTGTCGATGACGGACAGAACCTTCTCGAGCTATTGCGGCGCGGCGTTGGCGATCTGACACCCAAATATGGGTGCGGTCAGGGCACTTGCGGCGCCTGCACCGTCATGATTGACGGCAAGCCGCATCTTTCCTGCATCACGCTGGCAGAAACAGTGGGGGGCAGGAAGGTAGAAACTGTCGGCGGCCTTGGCCACGCTGGTGGATTGCACCCCTTGCAGGAAGCCTTCATGCGCAATTTTGCAGCCCAGTGCGGCTATTGCACACCGGGAATGCTGATGGCGGCGAAGGCGTTGCTTGATCGCAATCCGCGGCCAACCCGCGAGGAAGTCGTGGAAGCCATATCCGGCAATATCTGCCGCTGCACCGGATATGAGGCAATCATCAATTCGGTTCTGGAAGCTGCCGGCGGGCAGGGCGCCATGGCGGGGAGAGGCTGACATGCCAATCGAGTTTCGCAAGGAGTTCTTTGCTGACGAGCGTGATGACAATCTCAATGAGATTGGCAAACCGACCCAGCGCCAGGACATGATTGGTCATGTCACGGGACGCTCACCATTCTACGACGACCACCTCTTTGACGGATTGCTGCATATTCGCTGTGTCAGAAGCCCACACCACCATGCGCGCATTCGCTCAATTGATGTTTCACAGGCGGAGAGGATGCCCGGGGTCAAGCGGGTGATCCTCGGCAAGGATGTGCCGCACAATCTGAACACGCTCTTGTCGCTGCTGGATTTCGGGCTGGATGACGAACCGTTGATTGCGGAAAAGAAGGTCAGCTACAAGGGCGAACCCGTCGCGGCAATCGTAGCCGATAGCGAGCGCGCGGCCCGTGACGCGGTTGCAAAGGTGCGTGTGGATTGGGAAGTGCTGCCGCATGTGTTGGATGTCGAAGAAGCCATCAAGCCGAATGCGCCGGTGGTCAACGAGACCTATCCGAAAAACCTGTTCATCTATCACAACAAATATGATCACCAGAAACTTCGCTATGGCGATGTCGAGGCGGCCTTTCGCGAGGC
This sequence comes from Nitratireductor sp., assembly GCA_020441795.1. Classification (GTDB taxonomy): domain Bacteria; phylum Pseudomonadota; class Alphaproteobacteria; order Rhizobiales; family Rhizobiaceae; genus BOKV01. Next base: position 6,813 of record JAGRLM010000413.1, on the reverse strand, counting down.
CGATCATATTGTCGAAGGGCGTTATCAGATGTCGCCCATCGAGCAGGCACCGACCGAGACTTGCGGGGCGATAGCTGCTCCTGAAAACAACAACCGTTTCGTCTGCTATACCTCGACGCAGGCACTGTTCTTTTCGCTTGGTACTGCTGCAAAGCTGCTCGAATTGCCGTCGAACCGGATGCACTTCATCGGGGGTACAGTTGGCGGCGGCTTTGGCGGAAAGGTTGACAGCCTTCATGAACCGCTTGCCATTCTGGGAGTTATCCTCACTGGGCGGCCATGCAAATACATGTTCGACCGGGCCGAGGAAATGCAGGTCGGAGCGCCACGCGGTGCAGAGCGGTGGTATATCAAGGACGGGGTGATGAATGACGGGCGCATCATCGCGCGACAGTTCACCGGTTATTTTGACAGCGGTGCCTATACCAGGCTTTCGAGCTACGCCATCATCAAGGGTGTTGGCCATTTGCCGGGGCCTTATACGATCCCCAACGTACATGCGAATGTCTATTGCGTATTCACCAATCGCACACCGGCAACGGCGATGCGTGGCTTCGGGATTACCGGCGTCGATTTTTCCATTGAAGCCCATATGGACAAGGTCGCCGAAACGGTTGGCATGGATCCGATAGAGCTACGAATTCTCAATTCCTATCGTGACGGAGACATGAAGGCGCATCGTCGACTGGCAAAGAACACGGCACTGGTGGAATGCTGCCAGGTGGCTGCGGAAAAGGCGAAATGGCGAATTTCGGATGAAGCGCGCCGCCAGACCTCGCTTATGGGTGGCGGTGGTGAAAGGGCGAAGTTGCCAGCGCACACGGTTACGGATGAGCTTGGACGGGTCGAGGGCTTTTCCAGCGGCTCCTATGCGGCCAAGACAAGTTCGCAGCCCAATCTTGCACCGGCTGCAGCAAGCGTATCACGGCCGGTGCAATCGCAGTATCAGCCCGAGCAATATCGCCCGTCATCGCCTGCCTCAACCGAAACGCCGAGAACGCCAAATCCTGCTCCTGCGCCCCTGGCTGCACCGGTTCCTCAACCTGCATCACAGGATAACGGTGCGCGGCGGCCCATGCGATTTTCATCGATTTCCGGCTTGAGGAGGCGCTGATATGGCCATGCATCGTGGAAAGGGCTTTGCGGCAATCAATTATCCCATCGGCATGAATCTCGGTGGAGATCCCAGCCAGGCGCTGGTTCATTCCAATCCGGATGGCAAGTTCATGGTTGCATTGTCTTCCATCGATCTGGGGCAGGGAATGAAATCGGTTACCCGCCAGATTGCTGCCGAGACGCTCGGTGTGCCGGTAGAGGACGTCTATGTCGACACGGCCGACAGCGACACCGGCCCGCATTGCATGGGGTCGTTTGCGTCGCGCGGCACACACCGGGTTGGCAATGCAGTCATCCAGGCAGCCAAGGAGGCGCGTGCCGTGATGCTGGAAGCGGCGGCCGAGGAGTTGGAAGTCAATGCCGATGACCTTGTCACGGATGGCAAGGGCAATATCCATGTCCGCGGCGCGCCTTCGCGGTCTATCACCACTGCAGAAGCCAGCATGGCTGCCCAGTTCAAGCAGGGAAAAACCGTGTCGGGGCGGGGGATTTTCCTCATCCCGCTTTCGGAGGTTGATCCCGAAACAGGCGAGATGACACCGGTTTCGTGTTTTGCCCATGCTGCCCTCGTGGTTGAGCTGGAAGTCGATGACGAGACGGGTGAAGTGAAGGTCATCGAGATCAACAGTGCCTATGAGGTCGGGCGGGCGCTCAACCCGAAACTTGTCGAACAGCAATTGATCGGCGGTGCGTGGATGGGAATGAGCCATGCATTGTGGGAAACGACAGAACCCTATTATCCCAACCGGGACCATGGGCCTGAGGATTTCAACAGCTATGTGATGCCGGGACCGGGCGATATCGCGCCTCACAATATTGCCGTCCTGGAACGTCCGGCGCCCGATGGCCCGTTTGGCGGCAAGGGACCGGGAGAAATGTGCGCCAATCCGGTGCTGCCCGCAGTTGCCAATGCCATCTACAACGCGGTTGGCGTGAGGGTGGATGAATTGCCGATCACGCCTGAAAAAATTCTTCGCGGCATTCGCGCCAATGGTGGCGCACGTCCGCAAATACGGCGCTAGGAGAGACAATTGCCAATCCAGCGATCCATTGTTGGCATAGACAGTCCGGGGGCTTTGACCCAGGCCCTGTCTGCTGCGCAATATATTGCTGGTGATGAATTGGCGACTGCCGCCTATCTGGCATTGGCGCTGGGAAAGCCGCTTCTGCTTGAAGGTGCGCCCGGCGTCGGCAAGACGGAGGCGGCGAAGGCGATTTCCGCGATCCTTGGACGGCAGCTGGTCCGGCTGCAATGCTATGAGGGAATAGACAGCGCAGCCGCATTGTATGAGTGGAACTATCCGCGCCAGATGCTTGCCATCCGCCAGGCAGGCGAAAATTACGTCAATATCTATGGCGATGAATTCCTGATGTCGCGGCCAATGCTCGAGGCGCTGCGCGACCCGGGAGGCACTGTGCTGCTGATCGATGAAATCGACCGGGCCGACCATGAATTTGAGGCCTTTCTTCTCGAATTCCTGTCAGACTTCTCGATCTCCATTCCCGAACGCGGCACCATGCGCGCCACTGAACACCCGGTTGTCGTGCTGACCTCCAACCGAACCCGCGAATTGCACGAAGCCTTGCGCAGGCGCTGTGTCTATTGCTGGATCGGTTATCCCGACCCTGAACGCGAGGCGCAGATCGTGATGATGCGCGCAAGTGCTGTAGCACGTGACACGGCAACCCGGGTGGTTGCTGCCGTGAACCGCTTGCGGGCCGAACCGCTGGCAAAGCCGCCCGGTGTTGCCGAGACGGTCGAATGGGCAGAGGCCGCGACCTTGCTGCACGAACAGGGGGCCACGTGGCCGGTCGCCTTCCGCCGCGCCATCGGTGTGGCACTCAAGGATCAGGATGACATCGCCTTCATGAGCGGGCAGATCGATGCGATGCTCGAGGAGGTGGCAGCATGAGCCCATCAACGGAGCTTCCGCGCGCGGTAAAGCCGTTTGTCGATTTCTCGAGCGTATTGCGGGAGAACAGGTTTGCCGTTGCGCCTGAACAAACTTCGGCATTCATCGCGGCAACGGGCTTGCTCGGGCCGAAGTCGATGCGTGACATCTACATGGCGGCATTGACCACGCTTGGGCCCGAACCGGAGCGGCGCGAGGAATTTGATGCATTGTTTCGGCTGGTGTTTCACGGGCAATCCGTCGCCGCTGCTGCAGATGGTGAGCCCGACGAAGACGAAGTACGCGCCTATGACGAGCGCGATGGTGCCATGGAACCGCCCGAGGCGGAAGAAACGAATGAATCGGGCGGAGATGCTACGGGCGACGAGATATTGTCGATCCGCAGCTTTACGGGCCTTGGGGAGAGTGATGCCCTTCGCAGGCTTTCGCGCGAAGCTAATGGCAGATTGCCGAGGCGCGCGTCGCGTCGGCTGGGAGCATCGCGTTCGGGATCACGCCATGACTTGCGCCGGGCCTTGCGCGACGCGGTGAAGCGCGACGGTGAAGTGCTACAGTTGCCGGAATTGAAACGCCGGCTGCGCCAGCGCCGGATTCTTTTGTTGATTGATGTTTCAGGCTCGATGAAGGCGCAGACCGAGGGACACATGCGCTTTGCCCATGCGCTGGTGCAGGCATGCGATCGCATCGAGGTTTTCACGCTCGGCACAAGGCTGACGCGGGTCACGCGCGCCCTGCGCAACCGAAACCGCGACCAGGCGCTGGCAACTGCATCCTATTTGGTGGCGGATTGGGATGGCGGCACCCGTCTTGGCGACGCGCTGGGCGCATTCCTCAATGTTCCGCGCTTTGCCGGGTTTTCACGCAGCGCACTTACCGTCGTGCTTTCCGATGGCCTTGAACGCGGTGACCACAGGGCGATGAGCGAGGCCGTGGAGCGTCTCTCAAGACTTTCATGGAAAATTCTCTGGCTGAGCCCACTTGCCAGCGGAACAAATCCCGTGCCGGAGACTGCAGCAATGCTTGCGGTGATGCCGTATGTTGCGCGGCTTGGTGACGGTGGAAGTGTTGCCCGGCTCTGTTCCGAAGTCCTCGACTTTTCGAGGAGGGCAGCCTGATGCAAATCATTGATGCACATCACCATATCTGGCGCCAGACGGA
>JAGRLM010000413.1:0-2567 GCA_020441795.1 Nitratireductor sp. | reverse complement strand
GATCGAGGAATATCTCGACGATATCGACGGTAGCGGCGTTTGCAAATCGGTGTATGTCCAGGCGAACTGGGCACCGAACTGGTTTGCCGATGAGGTGCGTTGGGTGCAGGAAACGGCCGATCGAACCGGCTGGCCGCATGGCATTGTTGGCTATTGCGACATGTTGCAATCGGATGCGCGCCGAGATCTCGACAAGCTGAAAGCCTATCCGCTCATGCGAGGCATCCGCCAGCAATTGCACTGGCATGAAAATCCGCTCTACCGGTTTGCCAAATCCGCAGACCTTTCCAGCAGCAAGGTGTTGCAGGCGAATGTCCGACATCTTGCGGATTACGGCTGGAGTTTCGACTTGCAGATCTTTGCCGGTCAGGTCGACAGCGCCTGCGAGCTTCTTGACGCCTGCCCGGATGTAACATTCGTTCTTCAGCATGCCGGAATGCTGGAAGATTTGAGCGAAAGTGGGATTGCCACCTGGCGGACGGCCATGAAGAAACTTGCCAAGCGCAAGAACATCGTCACCAAGCTGTCGGCCTTTGGCACCTTCATTCACCGCAATGATGAAAAGCATATTGCCTTCATGGTGAATGAGGCGATTGCGATCTTCGGCCACAAGCGCTGCCTGTTTGGCTCGAATTTTCCGATCGAGAAATTATGGACCGGCTATGGCGATCTGGTCGCAGCTTTCGTCAAGGCTTCGGCACCGCTCGGCAAGCAGAAACAACAAGCGATTTTCCACGACAATGCAGAAGCGGTCTACCGGCTTTAGCTTGGCTACACTTAAGGGAGGTAACTCATGGCACTCGAGATCAAACTTCTGGATTATGGTGATATCGAGCTTGAATCGAGCTTTCTCGTGCTGGGTCGCGATTGCGGACGGACCCGACGGGTGCCTGTCTATGGATTTCTGATCATGGGCGGGCGCTATCCGGTGGTGGTCGATACGGGCTATCGCGACAATGCGATCATGGAATCGCTTGGCATGCGCGGCCTGCAATTCCATGAAAACATGATCGAGAACCAGCTTGCACGCTTCGGGGTGAAGCCCGGCGATGTCCGCTATGTCTGCCACACCCATGCGCATATTGATCATGCGGGCAAGGACGATCATTTTCCGATGACCACGACCGTGGTGATGAACCGTCGGGAACTGGAGCACTCGGTTTCCGGCCTGATGCATCCTCAATATCCAAAGCCCGATGTGCAGCACCTGATCGAGCGGCTGCATCATCCAGGTGCGCTGAGGCTGGAAGATACGGAACTGACGGGCGAGATCGAGCTGATACCGGGCGTCACGCTTGACTGGGCTGGGGCTCACACGGAAGGCTCGATGAATGTCCATGTCGAAACAGCCGAGGGCAGGGCCACGATCTGCGGCGATGTGATCTACGATTTCAACGACCAGATCGTCAATCCGCTCAATGAAATCCACGACCATGAACCGCGCGTTACCGGAAACCATTCTGTTTCCAAACGCGAGGAAAAGGCTGCGATCAAGAAGCTGCTCAATTCGTCGAAGTTCCTGCTGCCGATCCATGACAAACCGGCAAAGATCGAGGATGACCAGGTCATCGGGCGATTGGACATGACAGTGCCGGGACCGATTTCGCAAACAGTACAGAAGCGCAACTGGTTCCCGATGTAAGGGCTTGATGCAAGGGAGGGCAGGCCATGGCTCATGAAGCGATGCGTGACAGTTTCAGGCAATTGATCGACGAGCACGCTCCCGTCATTCAGGCAGGATCGGGATTCATTTTCACGGAAGGTCCGATCTGGCACCCGCGCGATCAATACCTGCTGTTTTCTGACATGCCTGGCGATGTTCGCCGCCGATTGGACAAGTCAGGTGTTCGTGAGGTGATGCGCCCGTCCAACAAGGGCAATGGCATGACTTATGACCAGGCGCTCAACCTGATCGTTTGCGAGCATGCCACGTCGAGCGTTGCCCGCTTCAGCCCGTCGGGTGAACGCATGGTGCTGGCTTCGCATTTCGAGGGCAAGGAGTTGAACAGCCCAAACGATGTCTGTGTTCGTTCGGACGGTTCCATCTATTTCACCGACCCATGGTATGGCCGCATGCCGCATTATGGTGTCGAACGTCCAAGGCAGCTTGGCTGGCAGGGCGTGTTCCGAATCAAGCCGGGACAGGTTGGCCAGGAGCCGCAACTCGTTGTTGATCGCTACCTGTTTTCCATGCCGAACGGGCTTTGCTTCTCACCGGACGAAAAGCTGCTCTATATCAATGACACCGAGCAGGCCAATATCAGGGTGTTTGATGTCAATTCAGACGGATCTTTAAGAAACGGTCGTATCTTCGCCTCTGGTATCAAGGATTCGCTCAAGGCTGGCCTGCCTGATGGCATGAAATGTGACCAGCAAGGCAATGTCTGGGTCACGGCTCCCGGCGGCGTATGGGTCTATGATCCGCAAGGGCGACTGATCGGGAAAGTTGGTGTTCCCGAGATGGTGGCAAACCTCCATTGGGGCGGGCCGGACTGGCGCACGCTCTATATGTGCGCCTGCACTTCGGTTTATTCGGTGAATACCAGGGTAGGTCCGCGCAACGAACC
>JAGRLM010000033.1 GCA_020441795.1 Nitratireductor sp. | reverse complement strand
GTCCCTTTCCACCTCGATGAACAGCTCGGTGTCGGCAAGACGAACCTTGTCACCGGTGGTCGGGCCATACATGGCGGCATAGGCTGAACGGGAGATCTTTGCGGGCATGGCTTCCTATCCTGTGCTTGAAATTGTTCGATTGACAACAAAATCCGGCCTATCTAGCGTGCGGGCTGTAGTCAGCGGCTCAAACTGGGCTGCTGCACATCCGGGGGCGGTAGCGGGAGAAACGAAATGAAAGCCGGCCTCTACACCTTGTGGGGCTTGGCAGCCCTTGCTGCCATTGCAGTTCCGCATGACACCATGGCTGAAACCCTTGTCGAACGCGGAGAATATCTGGTCCGTGGCCCGATGGGTTGCGGCAATTGCCATACCCCGCTGGGACCGGACGGCCCCGTAGCCGGGCAGGAACTGGCGGGAAGACTGGTCGAAAAGAACGAGCAATTCACCGCCATAGCGCCAAACATCACCCCGGCCTCGCGCATTGCGACCTGGAGCGACAGCGAACTCGCCCGAGCGATCAGAGAGGGCATCCGCCCAGATGGCTCGGTTATCGGGCCGCCCATGCCGTTCACATTCTATCGCGGGCTCTCCGACGATGATGTCGCAGCGATCGTTGCCTTCCTGCGAACGGTTCCCGCGGTCGAAAACGAGCCTGGAAAATCTGTCTATAACATCCCGCTGCCTCCTGCCTACGGGCCACCGGTAACTACCGTTGCTGCGCCCAAACGCGACGCAACTGCCGAATATGGCGCCTATCTGGCCGGGCCGGTCGCGCATTGCCTCGAATGCCACAGTCCCATGACGCCGAACGGCCCGGACCTTACAAGGCTCGGACAGGGCGGGTTTGAATTCCATGGCCCCTGGGGCATTTCGGTCGCGCCCAACATCACCAGTGGCGAAGATGGCATTGCCGGCTATTCGGACGCTGATCTGCGGATGATGATCACGCAGGGAAAGCGCCCGGACGGATCGGCGATGATGCCACCCATGCCTTATGGATACCTGGCCAAGTTCACTGACGGCGACCTTGACGCAGTGATCGCCTATCTGCGCACGCTGCCGCCACTGCCGGATGTGAAATAGGGCCGCCTGCACATGCCTGCTCGCCCCCGCATCCGTGCGGGTGGCGGTAGGTGTGCGTGGCAGCGGTTGGGACAAGCTGATCCTCACAGGAAAGCGGAATAGGTTTCGAGATAGGCAGGCGGGATTTCGAACGGCTCGAAAGCGCCCATCAGCGCTGCCGTGATCGTGCCGGAAACGGCAATACCCGCGGCGGAGAGGCTGACAAACCACGCCCGGGAACGACTGCCCGTTCCACCGCTCAGCCAGAAAGCCGCGCAGGCCAGATGCGCAAACAATGCCATTACAGCCAGGAAATAATAGGGCACGAACCACAAGATCAGCGCGCCCGCCTGATAGCCTGCTGCGGCGAACCAGAAATTCGTATCGAGGCCAAGCATGATACGCCCCGTGAATACGGCCCCGACATGGATCAGCAGGAAGAAGGCGATATAACCGCCGGAGAGGAGTTGCACCCAGCCGACCAGCCCGGATACGGAATGGCGTGCTCGCACCAGCAGCCGGAGACCGAGGACCACCTGTACCGCGAAAGCCAACAGCAGAACTGGTTCTACCAGCCAGTGGCGATAGACACCGCGCAGCGCTTCCATTACCGCAATGTGGCTTGCGGGGCCGGTCACGGCCGCGAGGTGGTTCGCGATGTGCGCTGCAAGGAACACCAAAAGCACGAAGGCGGTGAAAAGATGTGCCCTGCGCAATGTCATAAAAGTTTACCCATCACGCCTTGCCGGAAACCATAGACCTCGCGCTTGCCGACCAATGGCACCAGCGTCACATCGCGCTCCTGCCCCGGCTCGAAGCGGACTGCCGTGCCGGCAGCAATGTCGAGGCGCATGCCGCGCGCCTTTTCTCGATCAAAGGCGAGGCCGGGATTGGTTTCGAAGAAATGGTAGTGGCTGCCGACCTGGATCGGCCTGTCGCCGGTATTGGCTACGCGAAGGGTGACGGTTTCGGCGCCCGCATTGAGGGTGATGTCGCCTTTTGGCGTGATGATTTCACCTGGGATCATGGCTCGCTCCTCATCGTATCGGCTCGTGCACGGTTACGAGTTTCGTCCCGTCAGGAAAAGTCGCCTCCACCTGCACGTCATGGATCATCTCGGCAATGCCCTCCATCACCTGGTCGCGAGAGATGACATGCGCGCCAGCCTCCATCAGGTCGGCGACCGAGCGTCCGTCGCGCGCGCCCTCGACCACGAAATCGGTGATGAGCGCAATTGCCTCGGGATGGTTCAGCTTGACGCCGCGCTCCAACCTGCGGCGTGCCACCATGGCCGCCATGGAGACCAGCAGTTTGTCCTTTTCCCTGGGTGTCAGATGCATGCGATTCCCTTGTCTTTCCCTCAGCTTGCCCAAATTTTCGGCAGGCCTGCACTGCCATTAAGCAGTCGCACCGCGCCCGCAACGGCATTCTTCAGTGCAAAGCCATCCCTCGCAGCTATTCTGGCAAGAAGCTTGCCAGTTCCTGCAACCGACCACGCACTGACTCCAAAATCAAGGGCGGCACAACTCGCGAGCCGGTGCCGGAGTTCGTCAACAAACATCGTCGGGTTGGGCGCTATCATCAGTATGGTGGCAAATGCCGTTGCGCCATTGCCGCTCGCAGCCAAAGCCATCAGCCCGGTTGCATCGCCATCGACGCGAAACTCCTCGGCATGAACCAGGCTGCCCGCGCATGTGATGCGCCAGGAATCATGGAACAGGCATTGGTCAACCGTCTCGCCCATGGCGCGCCTGCCGAGCACCAGCGGCTCGACCAGCAGGCAGGAAGCACCTTGTGCCAGATCGACCTCAATGCGGCGGCGAAGGGCGGAGCGATCATAGGCAATGGTTTCCTGCGGCAACCAGGAAAGATGCGCGTCCTTGCCCGCCGACATTCGGATATCAGCTTCCGCCCGGCCGCCTTCGGCACGATAGACTTTCTCGCTGGCTTGCGTTGTCATGACGACGCGCGTGCCTGCGCCTGCATCGATTTGCCAGGAAATGCGGTCGCCAGCGGTCAGCCCACCGGCCGTGTTGATCAGGATCGCTTCGAGGCTTTCGCTTTCGGGCGTTGGAAAGCGGATTTTCGCAGACCCGTCCTGATACAGCACATCAATGCGGCTGCGCCCGGCTGAGCGCTTCACGGCCAGATGCCCGGTCGCCCTGACGCGCTGCAGGGTGGCGGGTTTGGCAACATTCTGATTCATCACAACCGGAAAATCCATTGAAGCACGAGGGTCAGGAAGCAGTGCTGTCTTGTCAACCAACATTTTCAACTGCAAAGGCCGGACGTCCCGCCCGGCCCTTCCCGCAATTTCGAGTTTCTCAAATACAGCCAATTGCCTGAAATCTACATTTGCGCGCCATCTGAATCGATTCCGAATGGCATATGCCGGTTCCCCTGATCCGTCTGGCGGAAGACTTTCTTCCTTTGGGATGTTGATTTGTTCGTGGTTTGTGCAGTTGAGACCTTCTTGCGTGCCTTGCTGCGTGATTTGACAATAGTTTGCTTCTTCTCCGGCTTGGCGGACTTGATCCGCTCACAAGAATCGCCGCTGATTTCAAAGCCGCGCCCACATACGAGTGGACAGACCCTTCCGGTTGCCTCCTTGAGTTTGCCAAGCATTTCACTGGTCGGTTCGACAGACGCGAGTTTCAACCCCGTTTCCTTGGCGAACCCCTCCAGCGCAGACTGGCTGCGCGACCCCCATTTGCCATCAACCTTGCCAGCTTCACAGCCCAGCCTGTTGAGTTCCCGTTGCAAGTCGCCCAGCAATTGCGGGGACGGCTCTGCGGGTGAGTTGTCAGCCTTTGTCGTTTCAGGTGTTTCGATGCTTACAGAAGCGCTGGGCAACTCAACCTTTTCCGGTTTCGGCTCCAGTGCTGCCAGTCGTTGTGGTTCAGCCACCTTTGCGGGTTCCACAGGTTTGGCTCTAGCCACGACTTTTTCCTCTGCAACCGGCGCGACCGGTTTGGAAACTTCTGCCTTGGCAGGTGTTTCCAAAGTCGCCTGCCCGGTTTTGGCACCCAGCAACATGATCTTCAACTGTGCCAATCCTACAAAGGCTCCCTCGGGGAACTGCTCAAGATAGGCCTCAAAAAACCGTATGTCCTTGGCGTCCTTGATTGATTCCCAAAAAGCTATTTCAGTCTGGCGATCTGCTGCTGAGCGTGTCTGACCGCTGCTTGCGGCAATTTCCTTGAGGATTTGTGTTACCGCAGTCTGCGTTTCGACCGGCTTGTCATCCGCATTTTTCGTTTCCGCAGATTTATCCGTCTCGGGGTTGAAGTAGAACCGGCCGAGCAGACCCGAATTGATCCATGGCGTCTGCTGCCCGCCAGTGTCGCGAGACACTTGCACCCGAACGTCAGTCATCAGTGTCGAAATCTCGACACCTGGACGTTCGATATTGTCGAGCAAGGCCTTGGTAAATGGGCTGTTTCGCCCTTTGCCGTCCAGCGCCACGTTATCGGGATTGGTGGCAAAAGCGATGAGAATACCCGAGGATGCGAGCTTCTCTTCGGCCAGACCCTTACCGGCCCCCTGAGATCGGGAGGCGGTCTTGAAGCTGCGGGTCAAGGGATTGTCACGGCACGCGTCCAGAAAGATCAGCAGGGTCTTTGCTTCGCGTTCCATCTGGCGCTGAATGAACGACAACGAAATCGTTTCAAACTCCAGATCGCTTTCGAATTCGAGCCTGGCATCAACCGGAGCCAGGTAGTTGGTGCCGCCAACCTGCAGGGCGTGGCCTGCGTAATACAACATCGCCACATCTGCACCCCGAAGCAAATTCCCGAATTCGCGCACCGTGTCGCGCATGCTGCGATTGTTGAGATCAGTGCCAACGACAACCTCGAAGCCAAGCTTTTTCAACGCGGCGGCCATGTCATTGGCATCATTTTCCGGGTTGGAAATCGGATTGGCATTCAGATAGGCGCTGTTGCCGATAACAAGCGCAACCCTCTTTTCTGCCAATGAAGGACTGGAAAACAGTGCTAGTGACACTGCGGCGCAACAGGCGATCAGAACTCTTGAAAAAATGCTTTCCATTTTTGCAGTCCCCTCTTTTCCCATCTTGGCAGCATAGTAGACCAAGTTTACTGCCAGAACAAATCATGTCGGGACAATAAAGGACTGCCGAATACACGCATGTGCAATTTCGCA
>JAGRLM010000032.1:391-6606 GCA_020441795.1 Nitratireductor sp. | reverse complement strand
TGCGCCGAAGCAGAAATTCCTGGCGCTGATCTATATCGGACGGTCCATCGCGGTCACGGCATTCCTGCTGCTGCCGCAGACACCGGCCAGCGTCGTGATCTTTGCCTGCGTCATGGGCGTGCTGTGGCTGTCGACAGTGCCGCCGACAAATGCGCTCGTCGCGATCATGTTCGGCACCCGCTATCTTGGCATGCTGGGTGGCATCGTGTTCCTGTCGCACCAGATTGGATCGTTTCTGGGTGTCTGGCTTGGAGGGTATCTTCGCGACCAGACGGGTTCTTATGACATTGTCTGGTGGCTCGGCGTTGCACTTGGGATCCTGGCGGCGATTGTCCACTGGCCAATAGCCGAGCGACCGGTGGCGCGCGACGCAACAGTTCCAGCCGAATGACCGTCGCAGCTTCAATCCGAAGGACCAGCCTTGAATATTGCTTTGTAGCGGGGTGCGAAAAAAGCTGAAAAGGCTTTTACCTCGGGGCGTTTGTAGGCCTCAGGGCTGATGACCAGCCAAGAGTGGGCAAAAATGCCGGCTGGCGGCGGAAAGCAGCGAATCAAGGTGCCGTCGTCATTTGCCAGTGATGTGTTTACAACCCCTATTCCAATTCCGATCCTGATCGCTGCAATGATCCCCTCGACTTCAGTACATCTCGATACGATCTGGGAGTTGTCAATTCGATCCATCAGCCACTCATTGACACCGATCGTGCTTCGATACGTATCGGACACCACGAATTTATGTCCGGTGAGTTCGAGTTCCGATTTTGGCAATCCGTGGCGGGCTTCATATTCCCGGGATGCATAAAGAGCTGCAGTTACCTGGTTGAGCTTTCTGCAGATCAGCCGGTCGTCATCTATTGTTCTTGCAATACGGATGGCAACATCAGCTTCCCCGTTGGCCAGATCAAGCACCTTGTTGGTTGATATGAATTCGAAATGGACCCCGGGATTCTGCTCACGAAATGCAGACAGTATGGCTGCAAACCGCGCCGAGAAATTCGGCGTTGGAGCCGTGATACGAATAGGCCGCGAATTTTCTCGCAGCGAATTCTCAACCTCACCTGAAAATGCATTGATGGAGGCTTCCACCGCTTCCGCCGTTGCGGTCAGCCTCAAGGCTTCCCTTGTTGGGTGAAATCCCCGGGTGTCTCGTTCGAAAAGTTTGAGCCTGAGTACATGTTCAAGCGCGTCGATACGGCGTGCAACGGTTGGCTGTGCCATTCCCAATTGTCTTGATGCAGCCAGGGTCGAACCCGACCGCAAGACCGCGAGGAAGACCTTGATATCCGACCAATTGTCAAAAACGCTCTTCATTTTTGCAGATCAGCACAACGCCGGCGCCGATACCAGCGGAACATTGAGCCCGTTATCCTTGTTACCAGTATTCAGGATCTGGAGGAAGAAGGCATGTTTTCCCAGTCATTCAAGGTAGTAATCCAGGTAGCTATCCAGTTTGGGGCGAGATTTTCACCACGCCGCAATGAACGTCGGATCACTGAACGATCAAACGATATCTGTTCTGCCGAGCAAGCAGTCTTCAATGACATGCTGTGGAGCAACCCTGAGAACTTTTCTGTCGATCTGTTGGTCCAAGACAGTCTGAACCGTTTGAGGGTTCGAGGCTGATATCCAGCACCGCACACTTGAATTGAGTTCCAGTGACAGGTGATGACGAAGTTGGGCCTAGCGAAGTTTCTGGTACCCCCACCAGCCTGCCGCGGTCATTGCGACCAGCCAGATGCAGATAATTGCGACCGCGCCGGCCAAGCTCTTTGGCAGGCGTTCGCTACCTTTGGCCAATGCGCGAAATTCCGCCATCAACGAAGCGGGAACAAGGCGCACCGCCAGAAGTATACCCAGCGGCACGATCAGCAAGTCATCGAGGTAGCCAATCACCGGAATGAAATCCGGAATGAGATCAATCGGACTCAACGCATAGGCGACCACTACCACGGATACAGCCTTGGCAAGCAGCGGTGTTCGCCTGTCACGGGCAGCGATATATAACGCAGCGACATCAATCTTGATTGCCCGTGCCCAGGTCCGTACCTTCTCCTTGATACTCAAATGCGGTCGTTTCCTGTCATCCCTTGCTGCCCAGCGGAAAAATCGCGCAGGTCTCGGTCCCATGGGCGATCAGTTTGCCATCTAGGGTTTTCAGTGTCGCTTCACTCGTCGCAATGGTGCGACCAAAATGGATAACCTTGCCCTCGCAAATGACCGGGCCGCTATTGTCGAATAGCGGGCGAACCAGGTTCACCTTGAATTCGACGGTCGTATAGGCAGTGCCCGCGGGCAACATGGTGTGGACGCAGCAGCCAAGCGCCGAATCCAGGATTGTTGCCGCCCAGCCGCCATGCACAGTCCCTAGTGGATTGTAGTGGTCAAACAGTGGCGTGCCCCGAAAGACCGCCCTTCCCTTTTTGGCCTCTGTCAGGGTCATGTTCATGGTTCTGGCAATTGGCGGGGGTGGCAATTCCCCTGCGATCATCTTTTCGAAAAGCTCGATGCCTGAATGCTTGCGCACATAGTCGAGCGGGATGGTGCCGACTTGCGTTCCCGCTGGGAATGCGTTGGTTTCATCTTGCAAGGTCAGTCTCCCGTCATGGCCAGGTTGTCGTCATATTGGGGCGGATTTGGCAGTTCGCGCAGCACAGCCTTGAGAAAACCGGCGCGCTCGTCCGGCGGGCGAATTGCGCGCGGGCCCAGCACATTTCTCTGCAGAAAGTAGGAAGTCAGTGCAAAGCCATCCGCAATGGAAGAGCGCAGCAAGGTCTGGTCCGGATCGGCCTGATCAACTGGGGTGGGCGCCAGAAATGACGGCAAGGCAAGCAATTTGGGTGCCCAGGGTGCGCCAGCTTCGGCGCTGACTGCCTTTCCGGTTCTGGGGGAGACATAGACGAGATTGACCTGTGTTCCTGTTGCTGCGCACCGTGTCAGGTCGAGGCCAAAACCGAGCTCGTCCAGCAAGGCAAGCTCGAAACGTATCATCAGCCTTGCCGCAATTTCAGCCTCGCCAAGATTCTCCAGTACAACCAGCGCCGCCTGATAGAGCCGGACATGCGGGTCACGCTCGGGCAACAGCCGTAAATGCGATGCGATGGTTTGCACGCCATAAAGGCCGAGGCTCGTCTCCATCAGCCTTGCTGCGCGCTGCGTGTCGGCTTCCAGAGTAAAATTTCCGAGATGGTCTTCGAGACGGGCGCGCCAGACAAGCTGAACCGAATTTCCCGGTTGCAGGACAGGCGCCATCCGCGAGGAGCGCGCACCGCGCACAAGACCCAGATGGCGACCACGCGCAGGCGTCATCACCTCGACGATGGCGCTGGTCTCGCCATGGCGACGCACGCCCAGAATCACGCCTTCATCCTGCCACTCCATGACGGAAGCGTCGGCTTATCGGCGCGGGAATTCAAGCCCCATTTCACGGTAGCGTGCCGGATCGTCGCCCCAGTTCTCGCGAACCTTGACGAAAAGGAAGAGGTGGACCTTTTGTTCCAGCACCTCGGCAATTTCCTTGCGAGACGCCATGGAGATGGCCTTGATGGTCGCGCCGGACTTGCCGATAACGATCTTCTTCTGGCTGTCGCGCTCGACAAAGATCACCTGTTCGATCTTGACCGAACCATCCGGATTCTCCGTCCATGCCTCGGTTTCGACATGGCTTGCATAGGGCAGTTCCTCATGCAGCCGCAGGAACAGCTTTTCGCGGGTGATTTCGGCTGCAAGCTGGCGCATCGGCAGGTCAGAAATCTCGTCATCGGGATAAAGCCAGGGCGAGAGCGGCAGATTGGAGGCAAGCCAGCCACTCAGCGTGTCACAGCCATCGCCATTGAGAGCGGAGATCATGAATGTCTGCTCGAACTTCGCCAGTTCATTGGCCCCGGCGGCCATCTCCAGCAGGCTGTCACGGCGCACGGCATCGATCTTGTTGATGACCAGGGCCTTGCGATGGGGGATGGAGTCGAGGCTGCCAAGAATCTCACGCACATCCTCGCTCAGACCGCGGCTCGCATCGACGAGATAAAGCACGAGGTCGGCATCCCGGGCACCGCCCCAGGCGGTCGTAACCATGGCTTCGTCCAGGCGGCGGCGCGGACGGAAGATGCCGGGCGTGTCGACGAAGATGATCTGGCTGGCGTCGCGCGTGGCAATGCCGCGAATGATGGCCCGGGTCGTCTGCACCTTGTGCGTGACGATGGAAACCTTTGCACCGACCAACTGGTTCATCAGCGTTGATTTGCCGGCATTTGGCGCACCAATCAACGCAACGAATCCGGCGCGGGTATCAGGGGCTGCAGAGCTGGTATCGGCTCCGATTTCAGATTGCGAGGTCAAGCTTCGTCCTTTTCTTCCTGCCATACGCCTTCGCGCACCAGCATTACACGGGCGGCATCCTGTTCTGCGGCGCGTTTTGAACGACCGTTGCCAGTGGCAGCCTGTTTGCCCTGAACCGAAACCGACACTGTAAAGACAGGATCATGATCGGGACCGGAGCGTTCCTTTTCCTTGTATTTCGGGGTTCCAAGCCGATTGGCATGGGCCCATTCCTGAAGTTCCGTTTTCGAGTCGCGCCTTGCGGCATGTTCGATATGCAGGCGATCCGACCAGAAACGGTGAATAAAGGCGGAGGCCGCTTCCAGCCCGCCATCGAGATAGATCGAGGCAATCAGCGCCTCCAGAACATCGGCGCGCACGCTTTGCATCCGCTTGCCTGTCAGTTCCTTGAGATCGCCACCGGTGCGGATGAATTCGTGCAGACGCAATTCGTCGGCGATTTCGGCCAGGGTATTGCCCTTTACCAGCGCATTGAGGCGAAGTGACAACTCGCCCTCATCAGCACTGGGAAACGACCGGTGCAACAGGTCTGCGATGGTCAGGCCGAGCACCCTGTCTCCCAGGAATTCCAGGCGCTCATAATGGAACTTGTCATCCGATTTCTTTCGCACGCTGGCATGGGTCAGCGCGCGTTCGAGATTGGCATAGTCGGTAAATCCGTATCCGAGCCGCTTTTCAAGGTTGCCGAAGCGCTTCTTGCCGCGCTCCTTGCTGGTTACGGATATTTGCGCCACCTCTAACGCCCCTTCGGTTTTCAAAGTCCCTTGAACAGGCGGCTTGTTCGCATGTCCGAAGGCCAGCGCCAGAAGGCGAGCGGATGGGCCTTGTTGTCAACCGAGAAGAAGATCGCACGAGCCGGACCCACCAGGTTTTCAAAAGGCACAAAGCCCACGTCAAAACGGCTATCGAGTGAATTATCGCGATTGTCGCCCATCATGAAATAGTGGCCGGGCGGCACTTCGAACACCCTGGTATTGTCTCCTTCCCCACGTGGATTGAGATCGAGGGTATCAAAAGAAACGCCATTGGGCAGGGTTTCGAGATATTGCGGAACCGGCGCGCCGCCATGTTCCGGCACCCAATCGGCAATGCGCTCGCGCTTTACCGGTGTTCCATTGATGTTGAGAATGCCATCTATCACCTGAATGCGGTCGCCAGGCAGTCCGATCAAGCGCTTGATATAGTCGATATCGGGATTGCTGGGCAGTTTGAAGACCACGATATCGCCGCGCTTTGGTTCACCGGCCCAGATGCGCCCTTCGAAAAGTTCTGGCGCATAGGGCAGTGAATAGCGCGAATAGCCATAGCTGTATTTCGAAACGAACAGATAGTCGCCGACCAGCAGCGTTGGCATCATCGAGCCTGACGGAATGGTGAATGGCTGAAAAAGCAGTGTGCGCACGATAACGGCCAAGAGTAGCGCCTGCACGATGACGGAAACGGTCTCTGATAGTCCGCCGCCTTTTTTCTGTGTTTCGTTATCCTGTGCCAAAATCATGTCGTCCGTGGTCTGGAGGTTGCGTATGGGATCCAGGGTCAGGACCCATTGATTTGGCTGCAATGGTCGGAAGTGATTTGTTCGGATACGCGGAGCAAGTTCGCCGGAAGGCTGTAGCCTTTCCAGGACTTGCGACAACGTGTTCCGGGCAAATCCACCCGATCCAAAGGACGATCGATCTGACGGCGATCTGCTGCGTCAAAACCCTTGACCGGGGGAAGAACCCCGCTTTGCGGGTTTTTCCTTGCATATCTTGTCATGTCGATCGCCATTTCAGTCAAATCAATGAGTCCTGACCCTTATCTGTCGGCAGTCGTGTTTTCATGCGGTGGCTGATACCGGATTTCAGCCCTGTTGTGTCGCTGATCTGGCTTCTATCACG
>JAGRLM010000032.1:0-265 GCA_020441795.1 Nitratireductor sp. | reverse complement strand
CGCCCGGCAGGTTCACAACCCCCATGTCGCGCCAGAAAACTCCATGCGCAATACCGGTGCCCAATGCCTTGCTGCAGGCCTCCTTGGCAGCAAAGCGCTTCGCATAAGATGCTGCGCGGTTCTTGCGACCATCAGATTTTCTCTGTTCGACAGACGTGAATACCCGGTTGGTGAAGCGCTCGCCAAAACGTTCCAGCGACCTTTCCACACGACGAATGTCGATCAGGTCGCTGCCAAGGCCGATAATCATGGCTCAAGCCGCCGT
>JAGRLM010000412.1:551-5420 GCA_020441795.1 Nitratireductor sp. | reverse complement strand
ACCGGCGCGCGGCGATCCGGGATCACGACCACTTCAAGTCCGTTTTCGAGCATCCTTGTGGAAACCTGGGGGCCTTTCGTGGCCTCGGCATTTGCCGTAATTGTGAATGGTCCAACGGCCATCCAACAAAGCGCCAGAAGCAATCCGCCCGATAAAGCAATTCGTCTCATTGGCAATTCTCCTGCAAGGCCACTGCATGTGATTTGACCGAAACCCGAATATAGGCTTCGCTCGGCGCTTCGCCAGTCAAGTTTTTGTATTTGGCGTCACGGAAACTTCATCTGCGCGCAGTCCTGCCAAAGGCCCGCCCCTTGCGAATGCAGGCAGGCTGTACATCCAGTCTCCCACGCTGCAGCATTTGCAACAAGCCGGTTTGTGCCTGTATTGCTTTTCACCGGAGCATTTGCCTGGAGAGTATGATGCAACAATATGAAGGTGGGTGTCGGTGTGGAAACCTGAGATTCGTCGCTTCGGGCCGTCCCTACAGGGTTGGCATCTGCCACTGCCTCGATTGCCGCAAGCACCATGGTGCGCTGTTTCATGCCTCGGCGATCTTCCCGCAAGAGGCGGTAACCATCACCGGCAAAGCCGCAAACCATGACGACCGGTATTTCTGTCCGAATTGCGGGTCACCCGTGTTTTCACGTTCGGGCGATGAAATCGAGATCAATCTCGGCTCGCTGGATGCAACTGACCAGTTGCAACCCAATTATGAATTATGGACGATCAGACGTGAGGCATGGCTGCCACCATTCCCTTCATGCCGGCAATATGAGCGGGACCGCAACAACAACAGCCGTCACGAGGAGTGACGACGAGGTGATGGTTCGCACCTAGCGCGCTTCGAAAATGCCGATGACGGTGTCGCCGAACTGGCGCTGGTCAAGCAGGGTGTAGCCGTCAAGGAGCTTTGGTGCGGCCGAGCTTTTTTCCTCAAGTACGAAGAGCGCTCCGGGAACGAGCCAACCGCCACGCTGCAATTGCGCTGCTGCCAGTTCTCCAAGCCCATTGCCGTAAGGCGGATCGGCAAATGCGAGGTCGAAGGGCTCCATGGTACCGGGCTCGCCAATGCTTGTGGCGTCGCGGCGGAATATCCGCGAGTTTCCGGCAAGGCCCAGCGTTTCCATGTTGGTTCGAAGCAGGGCCCGCCCTTCGGTCGAAGTTTCCACGAAGAGCGCAAAGGCCGCGCCGCGCGACAGGGACTCGATCCCCAATGCGCCTGTGCCGGCGAACAGGTCAATCACCCGCAAGGCCTCCAGGTCGATGCGATTTGCCAGGATGTTGAACAGGCTTTCGCGGGTCCGATCCGTTGTCGGACGGATGGCGTCCGTTCGGGGTGAGGCGAGCGTACGCCCGCGCAGCCTACCGCCGACGATCCGCATTGCCGCTTCGCCCGGATGGTTTGCCAGTTCGGTTCCTGCCCGATGGCTTTGTCGATTTTTGTCCCTGACTGGTGACAAGCCGGTCGAGCGTATCGCCACCGGCGGTGCCGGGTGCACGACGCTGGCGTACCTCGCGATGCTTGCCCTCCTCGCCACGTGGCCGGGGCTTGCCGTCGGGCTTGTCATCGGCCTTGTCTGCATGCTGCTGGCGGTTGACAATCGGGGCATCGAAGTCAGCGCCCGAAGCCTCGATCAGACGCGGCCCCAATTGATCACGGAGAAGACGCCCCCTGATTTCGTGGACCTGGCCTTCCGGGATTTCGCCGAGCTGGAACGGACCGTAGGAGATGCGGATCAGGCGGTTGACCGAAAGGCCAAGCGCGCCAAGCACATTCTTGACCTCGCGGTTCTTGCCTTCCCGCAAAGCCAGCGTCAGCCACTGATTGCTGCCCTGCTGGCGATCAAGCACGGCATCAATGGAGCCATAAAGCACGCCATCAACGGCAATTCCCTCCTTGAGCTTGTCGAGTTCAGGCTGGGTAATGGCTCCGTGCACACGGACCCGGTAGCGCCGCAGCCAACCGGTCTGCGGCAATTCGAGGACACGCGCAAGGCCGCCATCATTGGTGAGCAGCAGCAGGCCTTCGGTATTGATATCAAGCCGGCCAACACTGACAACGCGTGGCAATGTCGGGGGCAAAGCTGAAAACACAGTCCTGCGGCCCTCGGGATCCTTGTTGGTTGTGACCAGCCCGGCAGGCTTGTGGTAGAGCCAAAGCCTGGTGCGCTCCCTTCCCTCGATCCGCTTGCCATCAACCTCGATCAGGTCTGTTGCGGTGACCGTGAAGGCAGGGCTTTCCAGCAATTTGCCGTTGACCGACACGCGGCCATCGAGGATCCATTGCTCGGCATCGCGGCGCGAGCACAGGCCCGCACGGGCCATGCGCTTGGCAATGCGCTCGCGTTGCTCACCGGCATCGCCAGCGGCAGGGCTTGATGGGGTTCGGGAGGATTTGTCGCCTTGTTTTTGCATGGGATGATCCAGTATCAAACCCTTGCAGTGAGTGCGAGAAGAATTGTGTCTTGCCGTGATGGCGAATGAGCGAAGGTGGACGGATGAGCGATTTCATGGCTCTGGCGCTGGAAGAGGCGCGCAATGCCGCCCAGCGCGGCGAGGTGCCGGTCGGCGCTGTGGTCGTTCTTGACGGTCAGGTAATCGGGCAAGCGGGAAACCGGACACTGGAACTCAAGGATCCGACTGCGCATGCAGAGATCCTTGCGGTGCGGATGGCATGTGAGGCGATTGGCAATGACCGGCTGAGCGGATGCGATCTCTATGTCACGCTGGAACCCTGCACCATGTGTGCTGGTGCACTTTCCTTCGCCCGGATCAGGCGGCTCTATTATGGAGCGGATGATGCCAAGGGTGGAGCTGTCGAGAATGGCGTCAGGTTTTTTGGCGATCCTGCCTGCCATCACGCGCCGGATGTCTATTCCGGCATGGCTGGGCGTGAGGCATCAAGTCTGCTGAAGGCATTCTTCGCAGCCAGACGCCAATAAGGTGCCGGAAAAGGTCAGTTCTTCGAGGTGAGGGACTTGAAGCCCTCGTTGCGGAGGCGCTTCTTTTCTTCCTCGCGAGCGGCAAGCTCTTCTGCCGTGAATGCCTCTTCGCCCTGCGGTGCGGTTTCGGAGGCAACGCGGTATTCGATCGGCGGTTCGGTCAGATACTTGCGCTTGGCACCAACGGAAATCTTGGCGTCCTGCCTGGCTTTCAGTACCTTGGCGCGGGTTGGCGTATCGCCACGAACCAGAATGGTGTTGCCGTCTCGGTCGGTCTGCCCGGGAACGAATTCCTGTTTGGTATAGCCCGAATCATCAATTGCAATGCCTTCCTTGGCACGGCGCAGCTCTTCCTGGCTGTAGTCACCGGTTCTGGCATCGATCTCGCCTGCCTGGGCGCGAATGCGGGCGATCCGCTGCTCCGGTGTTTCCGGCCAATCAGGGCTCGAGGTCGTGGAAGCGGTGTCGATCGGCTCGACAAGCGCCTGCTTGTTATCGGGAACAATCAGGTCCGGGCGCGGCGAATAGTCGATCTTCTGGCGCTTCTGCTTCAGGGTGAGCATGTTGGTCAGATCCTGAACAGTCTGCTCTTCCTGGCTGACGCCCGTTCCATAAGTCGTGCCGCCGACGCAGCCCGACAAGGCCGCAGCAGCAAACACCAGCCCGAAAGCCTGAAGTTTCGTGCTCTTGCGAAGACCTGTCATGAAAAGACCTGCCATTGGCTGAAAACCGTCCCTGTAATAATTCTTCCATCCCTGTATCGGGATATGGGCTTCCGGGTGAAGGCCAAACAAGGCCAAATTCCGGCAAGATGGCAAGAAAATACCGGAAATGCGCCCATGTTGCAACGCGGCAACGTGTCAGGCCGGATTTTCCACCGATATTGGTGAACCTGCGGAGGAAATCCGCAGGTTCGTTTTCATGCCGTGTCAGGCTTTTGCTGCCTCGATCTCGCGGATGGCATTAGCATCGCGAAGCGAAAGGTCGGGATATTGCGGATCCGTTCCGACTTCCGGCAATATCCGCCACGAGCGGGCACATTTGCGCCCTTCCGCCTTTCTGGGTTCAACAGCAACCTCGCCAACTTCGTCAAGCCGCCAGGCGCTGACAGGGGCTGGGGCGGATGTCAGTTCGATCTGGCTGGTGATGCAGATCTCGGCAAAGTCGAGCCCCTCCAGCGCTGCCATCAGTCCCTTGTCGGTGATGTGGACGAGCGGAGCCGCCTCAAGCGATGAACCGATCCGCTTTTCGCGCCGTTCAACTTCGAGTGCGCCGGTTACAACACGGCGAACACGGCGAACCTTCTGCCATTTGGCTGCCAGTGCATCGTCACGCCATTCGGCAGGAATGAGCGGGAACTGTTCCAGATGAACCGATTGTGCTTCGGGATGACGCGACAACCATGCCTCTTCCATGGTGAACGGAAGAATTGGTGCCAGCCAGCGTGTCAGGCAATCAAACAGCATGTTGACGACCTGCAGCGAAGCCTTGCGCCTCGCGCTCGACGGCGCATCGCAATAAAGCGCGTCCTTGCGAATATCGAAATAGAAGGCAGAGAGTTCCACCGTCATCAAATTCGACAATTGCGCAAAGATGCGCTTGAAGTCGAATTCTTCATAACCCTTCCTCACGACCGCATCGAGTTCGGCAAGGCGGTGCAACATCAGGCGTTCAAGTTCGGGCATTTGCGGCCAAGGCGTATCATCGCCGCGATAATGCGCCAGCGTTCCCAGCATCCAGCGGATCGTGTTGCGCAGTTTGCGGTAACCATCGACAGAAGTCTTGAGGATTTCCGGCCCGATGCGCAGGTCTTCCGAATAATCCGATGACGCTACCCACAAGCGGAGAATATCGGCGCCGGAAGTCTTGATGACATCCTGCGGGAACACCTGGTTGCCGAGAGACTTCGACATCTTGCGGCCATCCT
>JAGRLM010000412.1:0-464 GCA_020441795.1 Nitratireductor sp. | reverse complement strand
AACCAGCCGCGATGCTGGTCGGAGCCTTCCAGATACAGATCCGCCGGCCATTTCAGGTCCGGTCGCATTTCAAGGCAAAAGGCGTGGGTGGAGCCGGAATCAAACCAGACATCGAGAATGTCCCTGACCTGCTCCCAATTTTCCATGTCAGAGACAAAGCCGTCGAGGAATCGCTCTTTGGCACCATCGGCATACCAGGCATCTGCACCTTCTTTGGCAAACACATCCTTGATGCGGGCCATCAACTCATCGGAACGGTCGAATTCAGGGCCTGGAATGATCTGCCCGGTCTCGACATGGCGGAACACGGAGATCGGCACGCCCCAGGCACGCTGGCGCGACAATACCCAGTCCGGGCGGTCGGCAATCATGCCATGCAGGCGCGTCTTTCCGCGCTCCGGCACAAAGCGGGTTTCCTCGATTGCCGCAAGCGCTGTCTGGCGCAATGTGCCCATATTGGTCTT
>JAGRLM010000031.1 GCA_020441795.1 Nitratireductor sp. | reverse complement strand
CGCCAGGCGAACAGCGATATTGGGATTTCCAGAACAGGCTGCGCCTTGGCGAAGCGGCGCTGGGTTCGCCAATCGGCCTTTCGGGTGCATTTTATGCCATCCGTCGCGAGGCTTTCCAACCCATATCCGGCACCACCATCAATGATGACTTTGTCTTGCCAATGCAGATTGTCGCCAGAAAATGGCGCGCAATACTGGATCGCCGGATCGTGGTGCGTGAAACGGAGCGGACCCGACCCGGACAGGAATGGGCGCGCCGCATTCGCATTGGCGCAGGCAATGTGCAGCAGGTGTTCCTTGTTGGCAGCCTAGCAAATCCGCTTTCGCCAGGAATTGCTTATACCTTCATATCAGGAAAGGCCTTGCGCGCCTTCATGCCCTTCCTGCTGGTGCTGATGGCACTGGCTGCGGCAGTGCTGGCCTTTTCCAGCAGCTTCTTTGCTTTGGTGGCGGCCCTGATTTCTGTCGGGCTGGCGTTCTCGCTCTTCTCCCTCTCCCTGGCAGAGGGAAGGCGGTCACGGCTACAGGCGATCGCAGCAACGCTGTTCAGCGGATATCTGGCAAGCGGCATTGGTGGTCTTGCCTGGATGAGCGGACGGTTTGACCATCGTGGGCAATGGGCAGCAGCACCTTCCAGTGGCGGGCAGGGCTATATGCCTGTTGCCGTCATCAAGGCAAAGCGGATGTTTGATATTGTTGGGGCAATGGCGCTGCTTTCGGTTCTGGCAATTGTCTTCATTCCGGTTGCACTTGCGATCAGGCTTGAGAGCCGGGGGCCCGTCTTCTATCGCCAGTTGCGGGTGGGGCGCGCGCTTGCTGACCGGACAGACCTGTTCGAGCTGATCAAGTTTCGCACCATGCGCAGCGATGCGGAAGCCGGTGGTGCGGCCTGGGCGAAAAAGGGAGACAGCCGGATTACCCGTGTGGGGATGTTCCTGCGCAAGACCCGTCTGGATGAACTGCCCCAGGCGATCAATATCCTCAAGGGAGAGATGTCGCTGATCGGTCCAAGGCCCGAGCGTCCGGTCTTCTTCTCGCGACTGGAAGGGTCTATCCCGCTTTATATCGAGAGAACCTATGGCATTCTTCCCGGCGTTACCGGCCTAGCCCAGGTCAATCAGGGCTATGACGAGTCGATCGAGGATGTGCGCTCGAAAGTTGGCTGGGACCATGCCTATGCCCTGCAGCTCGAGTCGGTGTGGAGCTGGCTGAAGGCCGATCTGTCCATAGCCCTTGCAACGATTGGTGTGATGGTCGGCCGCAAGGGGCAGTGAGCCAGGGCCGGTTGTCATGCGTTCAGCTGTGAGGCCTGCGCTTGTGCGGGCTGAATGTGGCCTGTGGCGCAGTTTGCATTTGCGGAGATGGTTTGCGCCATAGTGCATTTGCATCATGGTAATCAGCGGGCCGTTCTGATCTTCTTGGATACAGTATTCATCTGGGAGGTTTGAAACCATGATCACACAAACACGTCGCCAGTTTCTGGCCACCACAACCGCATTGGGGGCATCGCTCGCCCTGCCGCAGATCGCCGGCGCTGCCGATCCGATCATCATTGGTGTACCGAGCGCACAGTCGGGACCGGTCGGAATTGCCGATCACAAGGATTGGCAAAATGGTGTTGATCTGGCGATTTCCGAGATCAATTCGGCAGGTGGCGTCAATGGTCGCATGCTCCAGACCAAGGTGGTTGATATCGACATCCTTTCACCGGAGGGCACGATTGCTGCCTTCCAGAACCTGACGGAATCAGGGGTTCATGCCATCGCATCCGCCTTCGTGCTCATTCCGCAACCGGCAATGGATACTGCGGCAGCATCCGGCATTCCCTATGTCCATGGCAATACGCAGCTTGCGTCACTCGACCTGTTCAAGACAGACCCCAAGAAGTACCGCAACATCTTTCAGTTGGATGTGGCCGAGACCTGGTATGGTTCGGGCCTGATCAAGTTTGCATCGGACCTGAAGGCATCGGGCAAGTGGACGCCGAAAAACAACAAGGTGCACATTGTCCAGGAGCAGATCGCCTATACACAGGTAATTTCGAAGGCGACCCAGGACGCGATTGCCGCATCCGGCGGCGAATGGGAAATCGGTGCGATTACCGACATCCAGTTTCCGGTTCAGGACTGGTCGCCGATCATCGCGGCACTGAAGGAAACCGATGCCGGCCTCATCATGATCGACCACTGGGTGGCCGCGGAACTAGCCGCATTTGCCCAGTCCTTTGCGATCGATCCGGTGGAAGGCGCGATGGTCTACCTGCAATACGGGCCCTCGCAGCCGGAATTCCTTGATCTTGCCGGTGGTGCTGCGGAGGGCTTCGTCTGGGGTACCGTTTATGGCGTTTATGCCGATGAGAAGGGTGCAGCCTTCCGCGAGGCCTACAAGGCGGCTTATCCGGGCACGATGGGAGTGGTCTATACCGGCGGTGGCTACGATGCGGTACACCTGCTGGCAAATGTCTGGAAGACAACAGACCCCTCGGATTTCGATGCAGTCGGCAATGCCATTCGCGGGACCGAATATCGCGGTGTCAACGGCTTCTACAAGTTCCTTCCCGAGACCCAGTCCGGCATCAGCTATCCCAACATGGTATCGGATCCCGAAGGCGGCCAGGCACATCTGTTCTTCCAGGTGCAGGATGGCGAGCACAAGATCATTGCGCCCGATCCGTTCTCCGAAAGCGCCTTCAGACCCGCACCGTGGATGTAACCGGTACTGGTCGACCGACAGGGAACCGGAATGGCAATGCATCTTTTCAGTTGCGAGAGTATCGGCCTGTCCCTTGGGGGCAGGTCAATACTCGCCGATGTCGGTCTGCATGTAAAACCGGGTGAAATCCTCGGGCTGGTAGGGCCCAATGGTGCCGGGAAGACATCCCTCTTCGAGGTCTTTACCGGCCGCTACCAACCAAATACCGGTCGGGTGATGCTCAATGGCGAAGACATTACACGTCTCTCCATTCATGAGCGTGCCCGGCTTGGCCTCGCACGAACCTATCAAAGCCCGATCGTGCCGTCATCGATGTCGGTGGGCGATGTCTTCCGCGCCGCGCGTGAGGCCTACAAGCCCTATCTTTCGCGTTTTGATGCGGAATGGGGCGCGCGCCATGCCCATCTGCATGTTTCCTGGGACAGGCAGGCGGGAACGCTCGACACATTTGACCGGCGCAAGCTGATGCTTGCATGTCAATTCATGCGGGAACCTGATGTACTCTTGCTGGATGAACCGGCATCGGGATTGATCAATTCCGAGATCGACACGCTCGACATCATCATCCGGCACCAGGCTGACGAGTTCGGGATCGGGGTGATCCTGATCGAACACAGGCTCGAACTTCTCACAGCCATTGCCGACAGGGTCGTGGTGCTTGATCTGGGTGAAATCATCGCCGAGGGAAAGCCCGAGGAAGTGTTCGACGATCCAAGGGTGCGGGCCGCCTATTTCGAGGATGCCGGGCATGGATGAGGTCCTGTCAATCCGCCGCCTGAATGCTGGCTATGGGCCTTTGCGCGTTCTCCATGAAATCGATTTCACCGTGCGTGAAGGCGAGCGCATCGGACTAGTCGGGCTCAATGGTCACGGCAAGAGCACATTGTTCCGCTCGGTGATGTCGCTGGTCGGGTGGCAGAATGGTTCGATCCTGTTCAAGGGACGCGAGATCGGCGGAAGCCGTTCCACCGGGGCGGGGCGCAAGACCCATTCAATCGTCCGGCTTGGAATTGCCCTGACGCCGCAAGGTGACGCGATCTTCCCCGGGCTGACAGTAAACCAGCATCTCGATTGTGGCGCATATTCGAGGATTGCCTGGCGGGAACGCGCCAAGCGGCGCGACATGGTGATGGATATCTTCGCGCCCTTGCGCAAACTGGAACACGCCCTTGTCGGTACGCTGTCGGGCGGTGAGCGGAGAATGGTGTCGGTGGGCCGTGCCCTGATGACCGAGGCGTCGCTATATCTGATCGACGAGCCCTCGCTTGGCCTCGCGCCAAAGATATCGACCTCGGTGGTCGAGGCGCTCTTTTCCATCTCGACGGAAGGTCGCGCGATGGTCATTGCAGAACAGAATGTCGCGCTTCTTTCAGGCAGGGTCGACCGCATGATCGGCATGCATGCAGGCCGGTTGCGCGGCGATGTTGGCCATGTGAGCCTGGGATAGGATCATGTCGGCAATCACCCTCATCCATGGTCTCAACCTTGCTGCCATCTATGGCCTGATGGCGATCGGCATTTCCATACTCTGGTCGTCGGTCGGCATGATCAACATGGCGCATGGTGCGACCTTCGCAGTCTCCGGCTATACCACCTGGCAGGTCTCGCTCGTCCTGAAGCCGATCATCGCCGCTGCTTTCGGAAACTCCGTGATGGCATCGGTGAGCATGGCTGCGGCCATGCTTGCGAGTGGCATATTGTCTGGTGCGCTGTTTGGAGTGCTCATTTACCTGCTTGCCTATCTGCCGATCCACGACAAGGCCAATTTTGCGGTCCGCAGCCTGATCATGACGCTGGCAATCAATCTGGCAACGGTTCAGGTCCTTCTGTACCTGTTCGGCCCGAACCAGCGTGGCCTGCCGAAGATATTCGGTTTCGGCAAGGTCGAACTGCTTGGCGTCAACATGCGTTATGACCAGATCGGCACCATCGTGTCGACATTTGCAATCATGCTACTGGTTCTGGCGTGGCTGCGATATTCGCGCAAGGGGCTTGAAATCCGGGCCATGATGCAGAACCCGGAAGGGGCAGAGCTTTCCGGCATATCCGTGCGCTGGACGGCACTTCCCGTCACCATGATGACCGGCGCCTTGGCGGGACTTGCTGCAGTCCTGCTTTCGCAGACCATCTTTGTCAGTCCCACTGCCGGTGCGACGCCGTTGATCAAGGGGCTCACGATAGCCCTGCTGGGCGGACTTGGTTCCATTCCGGGTGCACTGGCTGGAGCGGTGATCATCGGCTTTCTCGAAGCGATTGTCGGAGCGATACCCTTCCTCGGGCAGCGCTATGTGCTTTTCAGCCAGTTCCTTTTCATCATCACCTTCCTGATCATAAGGCCGCGCGGTATCGGCGGCCTGCTGGATGAGACCAGGGAATGACCATGGAAGCGAAAACCGCATTGCACGAAATCGGCAATCGCCACCGCGAAATCCTGTTGTATCCCGACGGCAATGAGCCACGCAGCAGAATGCGCGTGCCATTGTCGCGGCGCCACTGGCTGAAATGGCGTCTGCGCCACAATCCGAAGACGCTGGTGGTAGAAAAGCGGCTTGCCGACAAGAAGCCGTTGTGGTGGGTCCTGGCGCTGGGCAGCCTAGCAGTGGCAGCGCCATTTCTCAGCAATTCCAGCCTTTCGATAGCAGCGATCTTCTGTATGTATGCCGCAATCAACGTGTTGTGGACACTTATCATCGGAACGGCCGGGATATTCTCGCTGGCAACCATGGCGGTTGTCGGACTTGCCGGATATGCCGCCGCAGCGGCGAATGTCTATCTCGGCGTGCCCTGGCCGTTCATGTTGCTGATCGGCGGTGTCGCGGGCCTTGTCACCGGTGCATTCCTTGCGCTTCCTTCCACACGGCTGGACGGCTTGTATTATGCCTTGCTCACGCTTGGCATGGCAGAAATCTGTCGCGTGTTCATCCAGCAATTGAAGCCACTTGCTCCGTCCAACGGATCGATCAACGCGGTCGGGTCATTCATCCCCTCCGAATGGTATCTGCAAAGGGAAGGGTTGTTGCTTGGCTTTGCTGCGGCCTTTGCGCTGCTTCTGGGTGCGCTGCTTCTGTTCCGGCTGATCAATTCCGAGCGGCTGGGCCTGGTGTTGCAGACGGCGCGCGATGAAGAGGCTTTTGCCGAAGCCATTGGCATCGACTATCGCAGGGCGCGCAGCCAGGTCTTCATGATTTCCTCGGCCGGACTTGGCGTCATCGGTTCGTTTTACGCGATGTATTACAGCTCGATATCGCCCGCGGTGTTTTCGCTGGACCAGTTGCTGCTTCTGTTTGCGATGATCGTGATCGGCGGTATCGGACGCGCAGACGGTGCCGTATTGGGGACCGCGATCGTGATCCTGATAGACAAGGGGATGCTCGATCTCGGGCCGGCACGCATCCTGCTGATTGCCGTGATCATGATGGTCGTGACCCTGTTCGCGCATAACGGGCTGGTGGGGATCAGGGAACAATTCCGCAATTTCAGAAACCGCAAGAAGTCCGAAGCCCGTGCCCGCAGAACGGAAAAGGGAGGTGAGGTCATGCCTGAAGAGGCCATCGAAATCGCTGACAAGCAGGAAGTCTATTTCAGGCGCTTCAACAAGCGCCTGCGTGAGGAACTCAAGCTGCTTATCACGCCGGACCTGCTGGAGGAGCACAGGCAAAAGCCGCTTGGTCGCCATTCGGATGGGCTTAGCCGGGTGCTGAACTATTTCAGGCGCGGGGAAATGGCGGACAAATATGCCATCATGCGCCAGCCGGACGGGTTCAACCGGTACAAGATTGTTGCCCTTTCCGGCGAGCGCGGCGCGCCACCGCGTCTCGTTGACGACAGGATCTACGAAACCATCGAGGAAGCCTATCACGCTGTCTTCCTGCTCCGCGTCAACGATCTTCTGGAAAGCTGAGCCAATGACCACGATCAGGATATTCGGATATAGCGATCCGCTTTGCGTGAAGACGGGTGAAACCGTGGATTTCAAGCTTTCCGTGGAAGGGGCAAGCAAGGTCGATGCCTCGCTTTCCAGGCTTCTTCATGGAGACGAAAATCCCGTCGGTCCCGGATTTGTCGAGGAGGCCGTGAAATCATCGATCCCCGCGACGCTGGAGGTGAAACGGCAGTTTACCCAGATCGGTTCATTCGCCGTTGCACGCGATCCAGACAGGATGCTTGACGGCCTTGAGGATTTTACCATCTTCGCCCATGTCTGCCCGACCCTGATCAAGGCGGAGCGACAGCACGTCATGGGTCAGTGGTGCGTCGATGAAAACAAGGGTTATGCTTTGGGCATCGACCCCGACGGGCATTTCTCGTTCTGGGTGGGCGACGGGAAAGTGGTCGACCAGATTGTTGCAGAGACGCCCGTGCTTCCAAGATGCTGGGTTTTCGTTGCGGCTGGATATCGCAAGTCGACAGGCCAGGCTTGGCTGCGGGTCATTGATTGCGTCAATTCGTGGAACTCCAGATTTTCAACCGTGGTGCCGTTCCAGATGAACTGCTGGTTGAAAGAGAAATTGCGGGTTGCCCCCGTCCGCACACACGAGCATGTGCGTTTCATGCTTGCCGGCGCTAGTGAAACCAATGCAGCCAGGGGACCGCACACAACCCTGCTCTATAATGGCAAGATCGATAGGGCAGGCGTCTGTTCCAGGCAATTGAAACCAGCCGAGGTGGAAAGCCTCGCGCGTGGCGAACGTCCTGCCACTGAAGGATTGATTGCCTATTGGGACCCGACTGAAGGCTATACCGATGCGGGCATCGGCGATGTCATAGTCGACACCGGCCCCAATGGTCTGCACCTAGATGGCGTGAACCGTCCAGTGCGCTGCATGACCGGTTTCAACTGGCGCGGATCAGACAGCTTTCGCTTGGCCCCGCATGAATATGGCGGCGTACACTACCACGACGACGCGCTGACGGATTCGAAGTGGGAAACGACCTGCTCATTCAAGGTGCCGCTTGATCTGCGAAGTGGCGTTTACGCCTTGAAGCTCACAAGCGGGTCTACCAGCGATCATGTTGTTTTCATTGTCCGTCCGAACAAGCCGCGTGCGAAGATCGCATTCCTTCTGCCGACCTTCACCTATCTTGCCTATGCCAATGAGCATCTTGCCTATGAGGCACCGATTGCGCAGGCAATCACTGCCCATACACCGGTGATCGTGCCTGAGGATCTGGAATACAAGAAACTCGAGGAATTCGGCCTTTCGACTTATGACCACCATACCGACGGGGCAGGGTGCTGCTATTCCTCCTGGCGCAGGCCCATCATATCCCTGCGGCCGCGTTATCGAATGCCGGCGATGAATTTTCCCTGGGCCTTGCCTGCTGACCTGTCTCTCATCTGGTGGCTGGAACATGCAGGCTATGACTATGACATCATCACTGACCATGACCTGCATGCAGAGGGGAAGGCCGCGCTCGAACCCTACAAGGTGGTGATGAACGGCACGCATCCCGAATATTATTCGGAAGAAATGATGGACGGCACCGAGCAGTATCTGGCTGCTGGTGGTCGCGTCATGTATATCGGCGGCAATGGCTATTACTGGGTAACGGGCCTGCGCGAGGGTGAGCCACACTGCATCGAAGTCCGCAAGCTTGATGCCGGTTCGCGCGCATGGCAGGCGGAGCCAGGCGAGGGATATCTTGCCTGCACCGGTGAAAGGTCGGGCCTGTGGCGCTCTCGCGGGCGGGCACCGCAAAAGATTGTCGGCCTTGGCTTTACCACTGAAGGCATGGATGAAAGCCAGGCCTTCGAGCGAATGCCCGACAGCTTCCACAAGCGGGTTTCGTGGATATTCAAGGGAATTGGTGAACGCGAGCCCATCGGCGACTTTGGCCTTGCAGCAGGTGGTGCTGCCGGGGTCGAACTAGATCGCTACGAGCTGGGCCTTGGAACACCGCCGCATACGATGCTGCTTGCCTCATCATGGGGACATTCGGACAATTATCCGCTCGTATCGGAGGAAGTCACCTATGCCTTCCCGGGCAGGGGAGGCACGCAGGATGCCCAGGTTCGCGGTGACATGATCTATTTCACGACACCGAACAACGGGGCGGTCTTTGCTGCCGGATCGATAGCCTGGTCCCAAGCCTTGCCATGCAATGGCGGTGAGAATAACGTGGCTGTGGTGATGCGCAATGTGCTTGACGCATTCACGAAGGAGGGAAAGCTGCCGGGTTCGCAATTTGTCGGAGACGAGAAGCTCTGGCGCTGACCGGCATTCGCTGACGATGGCAAGTTTGTTTGGTTTGCGGGCATTTTCGGGGCTCGTTTCCGAGATGAATGCCCTGGCTCAAGAAACGGATGCAGAAGGTCTGGCTCGCTGGACAGTGGACGAACTCGCCCGCAAAATCGGCTTCGAATGTGCCTGGTATGGCTGGGCCCAGATCGATGACAGTGGTGTCACGATCCACGCCAATGCGACATTGAATCTGCCTGGGGACTATTTCAGCTTCTGGACATCGATGGCCGAGCAGGATCTTCTCGCCGCAAGGCTGCTCAAGGAGCCAGGTGCCATTGCGACCTATGACCGGCATTCGGGTGATCAGAATGACGGAATGACTGCACTTGCCGACCGCTACGGGCTCGGCAAGATCGCAACGGTCATGAATCATCGCGAGGGCAGGCTCGCTTCGTTCTATCTCTCCAGCTATCGCCTAGGCCAACGCTCGCGCGGTTTCGAGCCGCAGGAACAGGAATTCCTGCAATGCGCCATCGAGCAGCTTGGCCATGCCATGAAATTGTCAGCCCTTTCTCGCGATTCCATGGTCGAAGACGGGTCGATTTCCATTCTGGTCAATGAATCGGGCATCGGCATACTTGGCCTTGGCAATCTGCGCGAACAGCTTGGCGACTTCTTTCGCGAATGGCAAGGCGACCTCCTGCCCGAGCAACTGCGATCACTGATTGCCTATCCGGGTCAGCATCTGCTTCCTGACAGGGGTATTGTCGTCACCTGCGAAAGGGCACCGGACTACCAGAACATGGGGCTGAGGCGGCTGACGATACGCCGCATGACGCCGGTTGACTTTCTTACCGTTCGGGAACGCGAGGTGGGACGGCTGCTGGCCGGCGGCCACAGCCACAAGGATGTTGCCCGGATGCTGGGCGTTGCGCCGAACACGGTTCGCAATCAGACCCAGTCGATTTACGAAAAAACGGGCGTAAACAGCAGGGCCGAGCTGGCTTCACTGTTCGCTGGAAATCATGGCAGCTGAGATCGGCTACTTGATCATGGCCAGGTCACTGGTGGCGGTCGTAGCAGATGGAATTGCAGCATCCCACCTGTCAGGATTGGCGTACTTCCTGTTTCGTGACAAAGCCGCATCACTGCAGGCACTTTCAAAATCCGTGCAAACTCCCTAAACAGTGGCCAACCAATGTGACAACGGACAAGGGTCTGCAGCCGCCAGCGCCAAAGCAATGTGATGTATACCGAGGCCTTGAAAAACAAAGACAAACTCTTTTCCATCGCACCCATGATGGACTGGACGGATCGTCATTGCCGGTTTTTTCACCGGCAGCTGACGCGCCATGCATTGCTTTATACGGAGATGGTAACGGCAGAAGCGGTGATCCGCGGGGAGCGGGAACGCCTGCTGGGATTTGACAGCCAGGAGCATCCTGTTGCCTTGCAATTGGGTGGTTCGGAGCCGGACAGGCTGGCGGAGGCGGCGCGCATCGCTGCGGATTTCGGCTATGACGAGGTCAATCTCAATGTAGGCTGTCCTTCGGACCGGGTTCAGTCGGGCGCATTTGGTGCCTGCCTGATGCGGGTTCCGGAGCTGGTCGGGGAATGTGTGGCCGCGATGAAATCAGCGGTGTCGATACCCGTGACCGTCAAGTCACGCATCGGGGTTGATGACCAGGACCCCGGCTCGGCACTGGATGCGCTGGCAGATGCGGTCTGGAAAGCGGGGGCGGATGCGCTCTGGGTTCACGCCCGCAAGGCCTGGCTTGATGGACTGAGCCCCAGGGAGAACCGCGATATTCCGCCTCTCGATTATGGTCGCGTGCATCAATTGAAGCGTGAAAATCCGATTCATTTCATTGGCTTGAATGGCGGTCTTCAGACCCCGATTCAGGCGCTTGAGGAATTGATTCAAGGTGAGCCGCAGCTCAATGGCGCAATGTTGGGACGAGCAGCCTATCAAAACCCGCAAATCCTGCGCGATGTGGATCGCCTGTTTTATAACGCGGAAGATGAACCGCCGAGCTATCGCGAAGTCATCGATGCGATGATGGAATATTCGGCGCGTCACCTGGAGCGTGGGGGTAGGTTGAACCATGTGACGCGCCACATGGTAGGACTTTTCCAAGGCGTGCCGGGAGCGCGGCGCTGGCGGCAAATCCTGTCTGTGGAAAGTGTGCGGGACGATGCTTCGCCGGAAATCATCGACAAGGCCTTTTCCTGCGTCCGGCTTGACGCAGCCAGTGCTGCGGCCTAGAGCAGGTCCGGTCTACCTCTGCGGCAAATGCTGAATGGGTACAGAATTTCGTGTCGTTCCGGCGTCGCCTCGCTTGTGAGGAAATGCGAAACGCTTCAAGCATCATGCTCCCTGCCAGATTGAGGTTTTCCCTTGGACATCGCCGCGCATTTTTCCGAGATATTGCCGTTTGTCGTGGCGCTGATTGCAGCAGGTGCGGTTGCGGGTCTGCTGGCTGGTGTCTTCGGCATTGGAGGCGGTGCGATCCTGGTTCCGGTCTTCTACCAGATGCTGGGAGTATTGGGATTTGACGATTCAATCCGAATGCATTTGTCGGTCGGAACGTCGCTTGCAATCATTGTTCCAACGTCGATCCGCTCGTTTCGCGCCCATTATCTTAAAGGCGCAGTCGACATGGATCTCTTGCGATCCTTCCTGATTGTGGTTCCGGCAGGCGTGGTGGCTGCGTCCATCATCACTGCGCATATTTCCGGTGCGAGCCTGCGCGGCATTTTCGCATTCGTGGCGCTTGTGGTCGGGGCCAAGCTGTTGTTTGCGAAGAGCCACTGGAAGCTGGCTGATGACATTCCCGGCAATCCGGTGCGCGGTATCATCGGCTTCCTGATCGGTTTCTTTTCCACCTTCATGGGCATTGGCGGCGGCGTCATGAACAACACTTTCATGACGCTCTTTGGCAGACCGATGCACCAGGCTGTCGCAACCTCGTCAGGCACCGGGGTTCTGATTTCGATACCCGGCGTCATCGGCTATATCTGGGCTGGTTGGGGTACAGGCGGAATGCCGCCCTTTACCATCGGTTATGTCAACCTGCTGGCGCTCGCCATCCTCATTCCGGTAACGCTGGTCGCGGCTCCCCTGGGCGTAAAGATTGCGCATGCGTTGACAAGACGCCAACTGGAAGTCGCCTTTGGCCTGTTCATGTTCTTCGTGGCGATCCGGTTCTTTGTTTCGCTCTTGTGAACTGTTGACGCGAAACCTGGTTGGCTGATTCAATTTTAACGCGATTTTAGCCGATCCGTGTCAGTTTCCCCGCATGTTCCGCGTGTGAATGATACGGGAGTTCGCGCTTGTTCAACAATTCATCGAAAAACATAGATGTTTCCATTCGTATGCTGGATGGCGCTGTCATCCGCGGTGCGATCCTGCAAGGCCATGCATCCAGCCTCGAAGGCGT
This sequence comes from Nitratireductor sp., assembly GCA_020441795.1. Taxonomy (GTDB): domain Bacteria; phylum Pseudomonadota; class Alphaproteobacteria; order Rhizobiales; family Rhizobiaceae; genus BOKV01. The sequence goes on along the minus strand of JAGRLM010000031.1, from coordinate 868 downwards.
ACTCTCCAAGGATACGCCGTTTCTGGAATTTGTCTCGAAGGACGGGCAGCGCAAGTTCATCGCGAAGCACCAGATCGCCTATGTGGAGCCGGTGGAACCGCTGCGCAAGCCTGTGCTCGTCTCACCCAATGATCCGCGATATGTCGATTGCTATGGACTTCTGGGTCTGCAGCGTGGTTGCAGTTTCGACACTGCCAAGGAGGCCTATCACCGATTGGCCAAGCAGTATCACCCCGACAGCTATTCGGGCCTGGCACTACCTTCAGAGGTGGAGCGTTATCTCACCGACATGTTCCGCCAGATCAACACCGCATTTACCGAGGTTCGATCCGAAACACAGCAGCGCGCCGCCTGATCCGGGCGTTCAATCCGTAAGGATCAGTCTGTCACCGCGAAATTCGAATGCGCTGAGGGTCGACAGGAATGTCATGCCGAGCAGGCTTCCATTCATGGCGCCTTTCCTGGCAACCATTGCCGCCACCTCGTCGCGGCGGATATCACCTATGGAAATTGTGTCGAGCCTGACGCGCGCTGCAGTGGTGATGCCATTGGCAGTGGCTACCGGCGTATCATAGGAAAGATTGGCAACGTCGATACCGATTGCCCTGGCGTCTTCGTCGCTCATCACGACTGAACTTGCACCGGTATCCACCAGAAATGTCACTTGCGTTCCATCAACTTCGGCCCTTGCGGTGAAATGGCCATCGGAACCCGCGATCAGGGTTACGGTCTGGCGACCCTGTGCATTCATTGCCGTATGCGGACTGCCTGGAACGAGACCTGCCGTCATCCGGGATGCCACGTCCTGCAATTCATAGCGATAAAGATATCCGGCCATCAGGATCAGGATGATTGCAATCCAGGCAAT
>JAGRLM010000411.1 GCA_020441795.1 Nitratireductor sp. | reverse complement strand
GATCAACGAAAACAAAAACACCCGCATCGCTGCGGGTGTTGTTGAGTTCATTGCGAAGCGCAGCTTAATTGCGCTTCCAGCCGGTAATCATTGCCTTTACAAGGTTTTCCTTGTGTTCAATTCCGGCGAAAATCACGCCTGCGACATGCAGCACAACAAGACCGAGCGTAATATTCACGGCCCCCTCATGGACTTCCTCAACCCATTCCACACCCCAATAGGCATTGGTGGTCATCATGTAGCCGGTCGTTGCAATGACCGCGATCATCGCGAGGAGCGCAAGCACCATCATGCCGCCAGCCGGATTGTGACCGATATAGCGTTTGGCCTTCATCCGGGCAGTATCTGCGATAAAACGCAGCGTGATACCTGGGGAACGGACAAAGTCGGAGAAGCGGGCATGGTCAGGCCCGACGACACCCCAGATAACGCGCAGCGCAACAAGTCCGGCAATGACATATCCGGCAAGTTCATGCGCCTTGCCCCATTCATCGCCCGTGGCCCAGGCAAAGGCGAACAGGCCAACGAGCGACCAGTGAAAGATGCGGACAAACGGGTCCCAGACCCGCACCATGCCCGGCCGCATCTCGCGGCCGGTTTCAATGGTGTCCGTCGCGTCAGCCATCAGTCGTCTGTCTTGACGCGGACGACTTCACCGGTCGCCGGATGGAAATAGGCTTCAACGCGCGCACCCTTTGAGTCGATGCCGTAAACTTCGTAGCATCCGTCTTCGACCTTGATGTTGCGAACCGTGTATCCCATTTCGGTGGCTTTCTGCGTCAGGGCTTCCTTGCTCATCCACTGTGCCTGAGGAACAGAGCCGCAATCCTTGGACGAAGCTTCTACCTGTGTGGCAATCATCAGGGTCGAAACGGCTGCAGCGATTGCGATGAAGGTTTTCATGATAATATCCTTGTTCAATTTTTGGTTCTTCGTTTGGAAGCCATTCGACGTTGTTGAAACTGATTCGATGTGCTTCCGTGTTGACGCTGTCGGTTATGGCGCCTGTTGAATGACAAACCGCTGATGGCCGTTGTCAGCATTCTGTAATCTTGGAGAAGCTATTACCCGTCCATGTTCACGCGCGTTTCAATCCCTCGCCTGCTGCTTGCCGCATCACTCACCCTGACCATGTCTGTCGGCATGGCCATGGCCGATGGCAAGAACCGCAAGAAGGAAGACCATGACGAGGTCTATGAGGCCCAGCGCAAAGGCGACATCCTGCCGCTTGCCACGATCCTGGCTCGGCTGCGCACTGTTACCGGGCCGGAGATTGTCGATGTGGAGTTTGAAACCAAGGACGGTCGGCCGGTTTACGAGATCAAGTTTGTCGATACGAACGGACGGCGCAAGGAAATCTATGTTGATGCCCGCAGCGCACAAATTGTCGAAATGGGAGATGATTGAGGTTTGCGAATCCTGATCGTTGAAGATGATGCCCGTATTGCCGCCGATTTGAGCGCCGCCCTTGCAGCGGCCGGCTTTGTTCCCGAAATCGCCAGTGACGGAGAAGACGCGTGGTATCGTGGCGATACCGAGGAATTCGGCGCGGTGATCCTCGACCTCGGCATGCCGCTGATGGACGGCTTGTCCATCCTGCGCCAGTGGCGCGCCAATGCCCGCACCATGCCCATACTCATCCTTACTGCCCGTGGCACCTGGACAGAGCGGGTAGAAGGCATCGAGGCAGGCGCTGACGACTATCTGCCCAAACCCTTCGAAATGGACGAATTGCTGGCCCGGCTTCGCGCCATCATCCGGCGCAACGGAGGCTATGCCGCACCCAATATCTCAATCGGCGAAATCACCCTGGATCCGCGGCGAATGCGCGTGACCAGACGCGGCGTTCCGGTTCAGCTTTCGCCGCAGGAATACCGGCTTGTCCACTACATGATGCTCAATCCGGGCCGCATCATCGCGCAGCAGGAACTGGCGGAACAATTGCAGGGTGAGCTGTTCGAACGCGAATCCAATGCAATCGAGGTTCTGGTCGCACGGGTCAGGCGCAAGCTGGGCAATGAGGCGATAGAAACCCGGCGCGGATATGGCTACATGTTCGGCGAAGAAACTGCCTGATCCCCGACCGGGCCGACAAAGGGAAGCATGATTTGCAGTTCCGTTCGCTCAGAACCCGACTCCTGATCTTCGCCTTTACCGGCATCGCAGTTTCCCTGATCGTTACAGGACTGGGCCTTTCGGCACTTTTCGACCGGCACCTGTCGCGCCGCATCGGTGCAGAACTCGACACATTCCTCGCCCAGATCGCCGGCAATCTGCTGATCACCCGCGATAGCGCACTGGAAATGCCGGTGGACCCGGCCGACCCGCGCTTCGACAAGATCTTTTCCGGTCTCTACTGGCAGGTCATCAACGAGAAGAGCGGCACAATCATGCGCTCCGTTTCCCTGTGGGACGATGCCCTCGCCCTGCCGGATGACAATCCCGCCGTCAGCGTCATTCACGAGCACAGGCTCAAGGGTCCGGCGGGGGAAAACCTGCTGGTGCATGAGCGTCGCCTGGTGCTGGAAAGCTCCGGCAAGACCATTCCTGTCCGCATTGCGGTAGCCATCGATTCTGCCGAACTGACCGAGCTGAAGAGCGATTTCCTGGCCGAGACCATGGCCGCGCTGGGCATGCTTGGCGCACTTCTTTTCGTCGGTTTGTGGTTTCAGGTCCGTATCGGCCTGTCGCCGCTCGACAGGCTTCGCGACGGTGTTGCGGGAATTCGTGCAGGCCGCACTCGCCAGCTTGGCGGCGGCCAGCCCGAGGAAGTACAGCCACTGATCGACGAGATCAATTTTCTGATCGAAGCCAAGGAAAACGAGGCGGAGCGCGCACGAAACCGCGCCGGCGATCTTGCCCACGGCCTCAAGACCCCCCTTACAGTACTGGCGGGCGACATCAGGCGGCTTCGTGAACTCGGCCAGAACGAGATCGCATCGGATATCGAGAATGTTTCGAACATGATGCGCCGTCATGTCGAGCGTCAGCTTGCAAAGGCCCGACGTCGCCACGATGCGCTTGGCCGCGAAACCCTCGACGTCGCCGCTGCCACAGACCGGCTTGTGGCGACCATGGCCCGCCTGCCGGGCGCTGGCCATATTGACATTGATGTCTCCATCGCGCCGGGAACCAAAAGCGAGATGACTGGCGACGATTTCAACGACATCGCGGGAAACCTCATCGAAAACGCCATAAGGGCCGCAAATTCCCGCATCCGCATTAGCGTGAGCCGAGGTTCCGCAGACGAAGTCCGTCGTTTCATGGTCGAGGATGACGGCCCTGGTGTTCCTGCTGAAAAGATCGATGCAATCCTGCAGCGCGGGCAACGACTGGACGAAAAGTCTGGTGGTGCGGGGCTGGGCCTGGCAATCGTGTCGGATATACTTGAGGAATATGATACCGCCCTTGAGGCTGGTGCCTCCCCGCTTGGGGGGTTGAAGATCGGTTTTCCACTTCCCGCTGACGCAGGCACCCAGTCCCTGTCAGTTCACCATTCGTTAACCATGACGAAATAACCTTACGTCACCCACAAAAGGTGATTGTCATGGAATATACCAGAAAACCACGTTTGACCCGGTTCCAGGATATCTTCCGCATCGTATCGGAACTTCAATTGCTTGGAACGCGGAAGTCGGAAATCTATCGTCGCATGGTTGAAATCGGCAATGTCGATCTCGACATCCTCGACGAAGTCATGCGCCTGTTCGACAGCCGTGAAACCCGCTCGGCCTGAACCACATACCATCTCTTGACATGGACCCGGCCCTTGACTTGAAGGCGGCCCTTGACTTGAATTCGGTATGAGGCAAGCTGAACTTCCAATCACGGATAAGCCCCTTGCCCAAGGGCATGAAGGCGGGAACCAAGTCCATGAGCGAAATACATGTTCCGGACCTTGCCGAAATCACCCGCGCTTTTGGCTTCACCCGAACTGCAACAGTCGAGACACCCCTACTCGAAGCAGAGAGCCTTGCCCGATTGTCTGGCGCGTCCCGCGTCTTCATCAAGCCTGAAAGTCTGCAGCGCACGGGATCCTTCAAGTTTCGTGGAGCCTATTGGCGGGTGAACCAACTCACACCAGCAGAAAAGGCGCGCGGCGTCGTTGCCTATTCTTCCGGCAATTTTGCGCAAGGGCTGGCAGCAGCCGCTCGCATCGCAAATGTTCCCTGCACGATCGTGATGCCGGTCGACGCGCCGGAAGCCAAACGCAAGGGCGCCGAAAACCTTGGTGCACGCATAGTGCTGTCCCGTCATGGCGACAGGCCGCGCGAGGAAGTTGCGAGCGCACTCGCCCGCGAAATTTCGCAGAATGAAGGCCTGGCGCTTTTGCATCCCTTTGATGATGCGAGCATAGTTGCAGGCCAGGCTGGCGCGGGACTGGAAGCCCTGGAACAGTTTGACCGGCTTGGCATCGCCTATCCGGATACCGTTTTCTGCTGCGTCGGTGGCGGCGGACTGGTTGGCGGTGTTTCCCTTGCCTTCCATTACCGCTCACCCGCTACCAGGGTCATTGCCGTCGAACCGGATGGATTTGACGGCATGGGAAAATCGCTGGATGCAAGCACGATCACCAGGGCCGCCTCGTCAAACCCGACCATTTGCGACGCTCTGCAGGCAACTGCTCCCGGCACAGCTCCCTTTGCGGCTGTTACCAAAGCCGGGATCGGTCATGTCAGCGTTTCGGATGCAGCGGTAAGGCGCGCCATGCGTATCGCCTTCGAGACACTGAAACTGGTACTGGAACCCTCAGGCGCGATTGCCATAGCGGCACTTCTTGAATCCGATGGCCAGTTCGAAGGCAAGACCGTGCTGTGCTATGCGACCGGCGGCAACATCACCTTCGAGAATTTTTCAAGACTGCTTGCTGCCTGAGCGAAAAAGCCAAGGCCCCTTTCAACCAGCGCTTACAATCGCCGCAGATAGGCCCCGCGCATGCTGTCTCGCGGCACATCCTGGCCCAATTCCAGCACCCAGAAATGCGTATAACGCGGATTTTTTCCCGACACGTTGAACGCGTAGGCAATTCCGGCGAGATTGTAGCGTGAGCGGAGCAATATCTCGCGATGTTTCGGCGAATTCAGCCAGCCCTCGATGGCATCCGACATCGAGCCATAGCCGACACCCAGGTTCTCGCCGGCCGATCCTTCAAAACCGGCCGCTGCCATGCGTGCCGGAAATTTCGTCGCAGGCCCGAATTCATGGCCGAATTTCCCGGTCTTCGCCATGTAGTCCGCATGGGTCTGCGCCGCGCGTTGCAGTCGCAAGTCGGGTTGAAACCCTGCAAGTCCGAATTTCGCTCGCGTTGCATTGATTTCAGCAAGCCCTGCGGCCGGGTCAAAATCCAGAGGCTTCACGGTCGGATTGGCCGGCTTCCGCCCTGCATGGGTTGAGGATGCCTGTCGACCGATGCCAGCGCATCCGCTCAGAACAGCACCGCTGACAGCGAGGCTGAGGCTGGACAGGAAATGGCGCCGGTCACCAACCGGCTCGGGAGAGTTACGCAAAACTAACATGCTCGTCCGATACGCTGAAACATGGACATGATGATGACCTTGCTCTCAAAATTTAGCAAAATGCTTTACAGCTGGTTAACCGGACAGGGACTGTTACGGCCCTGGCGACGCGGTGACAAAAATGCTTGCAACCCTGGATGAACCGCCGTCTGAACCCTGCTGTGCCTGGGTGTATTTACCCCCCTAAATTTGGGGGATTGCGGGACAACGCTCCAGCGCAATAAAGTCGTTTCAGCGGTTGCCAATTGCGCCCCAAAGGCCTTTTTTCTCACCACGCACCGCCAGCTGCCCAGTTCCTTTTGTGGGTTGGAACTGGGCAGCTCTTCCCCCAATTGAAAATTGGCATCCAGTAACGGCAAGGCAGTGCAATCTTTTGCCGCAAGCCGCTTTTCGCTTGAAGAATCGCGCCAATCATCCCACATCAGGCGCGCAAGAGGTTT
>JAGRLM010000410.1 GCA_020441795.1 Nitratireductor sp. | reverse complement strand
AATCTGCAGAAATTCATCATGGGGCGCGAGCTTGATCGCCAGCCCTCGATCATGGTGGTGAACCAGCCGACCTGGGGTGTGGATGCAGGGGCTGCGGCGCGTATCCGCCAGGCGCTGATTGATCTTGCGAAATCCGGTTCCGCCGTGTTGGTGATCTCGCAGGATCTCGACGAGATTTTCGAGATTTCGGACCGCATAGTTGTCATGCATGATGGCGAGATATCGGAACCGATACCGATTGCAGAGGCGACACTGGAGAAGATTGGCCTGTTGATGGGTGGGGCAAATCCCGGCCACAATCTGCCAGAATTGCAGCCGGTCGCGGCGGGAGAAGCATGATGCGGATCGAACTGGTAAAGAGACCGCAGCAATCGCGCTTCTTCATGGTCGTGTCGCCGATCATCGCCATTGGGCTGACGGTCATCATTGGTGCATTGCTGTTCTGGCTGCTCGGCAAACCGCCGCTGAAGGCACTTTATGTCTATTTCATCGAGCCGTTGACCGAGGTCTGGTCACTGCATGAACTGGCAATCAAGGCAGGCCCTCTGATCCTGATCGCGGTAGGCCTTTCGGTCTGTTACCGCTCCAACAACTGGAATATCGGGGCGGAGGGACAGTTCATTGCCGGTGGAATTCTGGGTTCGGCACTGCCGATCCTGTTTCCGCAATTCCAGAATTTCGCCACCCTGCCGCTGATGCTGGCGCTTGGCATGATTGGTGGCGCGCTGTTCGGCGCGATTCCTGCGCTTTTGAAAGTGCGCTTCAATGCGAATGAAATCCTGACCAGCCTGATGCTCGTCTATGTCGCGCAACTGTTTCTCGACTGGCTGGTTCGCGGCGTCTGGCGCGATCCGCAGGGCTATGCCTTTCCCGGCTCAATCCGCTTCTCGCCGGCTGCGACCATCCCAGAGATCGCGCCATCGCAGGGCAGTGCGCATTACGGCTTTGTCCTGGCAATCCTTGCAGCCCTGCTTATCTGGTTCTTTCTGGGCAAGACGCTCAAGGGCTTCGAGGTCAGGGTTCTGGGCCTCAGTCCAAGGGCAGGGCGGTTTGCCGGGTTTTCCGCCTCGGGCATGGTGTTTTTCTCCTTCATGCTTTCAGGCGCGCTTGCCGGGCTTGCGGGAATTGCTGAAGTCTCTGGCGCGATTGGCCAGCTCCGCGAGGTCATTTCTCCCGGATACGGGTTCACCGCAATCATTGTTGCGTTTCTAGGTCGGCTCAATCCGATCGGGGCAATAGTGGCCGGACTCATCCTGGCGCTCACATATCTGGGCGGAGAATCGGCACAAATGTCTTTGGGAATTTCCGACAAGGTGGCGCGCGTGTTTCAGGGAATGCTGCTGTTCTTCGTGCTCGGATGCGATACGCTCATCCAGTACCGCATTCGCCTGGTAACGGGTGGAATGACGGCAGAGGGGGCGCGGTGATGGAAATCTTTCAGAATATCCTTCTCACCATTGCCACAGCTGCGACGCCGCTATTGATTGCCGCAATTGGCGAACTGGTGGTGGAGCGGTGCGGAGTGCTCAATCTGGGCGTTGAGGGCATGATGGTGATGGGGGCAGTTTCGGGATTTGCCGTTGCCGTTTCCACCGGTAATCCGTGGCTTGGCGTTCTGGCGGCGATCATTGTCGGTGCCTTGTTCTCGCTGCTCTTCGCCTTTCTGGTGCTGACAGTCGCCACCAACCAGGTTGCAACGGGTCTTTCGCTGACGCTACTGGGCCTTGGTCTGTCCGGAATGGTAGGCGAAAGTTTTGTTGGTTCGGCAGGCGTCAAGTTGCCAAGCCTCTACATTCCAGGACTGACCGACCTGCCATTGGTCGGGCGATTGCTCTTTGGCCAGGATCCGTTGTTTTACGTTTCGATAGCGCTGGTCGCTGGTGTGATGTGGTTCCTGTTCAAGGTCAGGGCCGGGCTTACCCTGCGCTCGATTGGCGACAACCATGATTCCGCCCATGCGCTTGGTATTCCCGTCATTCGCTATCGCTATCTGGCGGTGATGTTTGGCGGGGCATGTGCCGGTTTGGCCGGTGCACATCTGTCTCTCGTCTATACTCCGCAATGGGTGGAGAACATGACTGCCGGGCGCGGCTGGATTGCGCTGGCGCTTGTGGTGTTTGCATCCTGGCGTCCGTGGCGGGTTCTGGCAGGCGCCTACCTGTTCGGAGCAGTCACCATTGGCCAGTTGCATGCGCAGGCGCTCGGATTCGGCATACCCTCGCAGCTACTTTCTTCGCTGCCCTATCTGGCCACGATAGTGGTTCTGGTATTAATCTCCTCGAACCGCAGGCTAACCATGATAAATACCCCCGCAAGCCTTGGCAGGCCTTTTGTGCCGGACCGCTAGGCGGTAAGGGTGTTTCAAGACGGGAAAGCCGGAAAACCGGCATCGACCAAAAAACCAAAGGCTCCCACCGGGCCAAACATCAGGAGAAAAGGTGAAATCATGAAGAAG
>JAGRLM010000409.1 GCA_020441795.1 Nitratireductor sp. | reverse complement strand
GACGAAGGCACCAAGGCATTCGTCAAGTCGTTCGGTGAGAAGTATGGCCGTCCGCCATCAAACTCGGCACATACCTGCTACGCGCAGGTACTGCTCTATGCTGATGCCGTAGCGCGCGCTGGTTCGTTCAACCCATGCGCTGTTGCAGAAGCGCTCGAAGGCTTCGAATTTGACGGTCTTGGCAATGGACCAACGCTTTACCGCGCAGCCGATCACCAGTGCTTCAAGGACGTTCTGGTCATGAAGGGCCGTGAGAATCCGACAACCGATTACGACACGCTCGAAATCGTCGAAATCACACCGCGTGCACAGGTCGAGTATGCGTCCGACCACCCAATGTTTGGTGGTGCCGAAGCGACCCTCGGCGAATGCAACGCCGGATAATCCGGCAGGCATGAAAAATCTGGCCGCGCATCTTTTTGCGCGGCCAGTTTGTGATCGGGCGTCGGGGCGCGTGCCGACAAGATCGATTGATACCAATCATTCCGCGGGTAGGGGAAAATGGACGCCATTGTTCTGCAGATCCTGAATGGACTCGACAAGGGATCAGCCTTTGCGCTCATCGCGCTTGGCCTGACACTGATTTTTGGCACCCTGGGGGTCGTCAACTTCGCGCATGGTGCGTTGTTCATGATAGGGGCTTTTTGCGCGGTAACCTTCCAGCGCATCCTGACCCTTTCCTATGAGCTTGTTGATCCGACCCAGAAGGACTTCCTGGGCAACCCGCTCAAGGTCAAGATGCCCTATATCGAAAATTTTTTCGGAAAGGACATAGGCGCCACAATCATTGACTGGTCCGTGCCGCTTTCCCTGCTTTTTGCGCTGCCGGTCATGATTGCCTTCGGCTTCGCCATGGAGCGCGGCCTTATCAAGCATTTCTACAAGCGCCCTCATGCGGACCAGATTCTGGTGACATTCGGCCTTGCAATCGTGCTGCAGGAAATCATCAAGTATTTCTTTGGTGCAAATCCAATCCAGAGCCCGGCACCGGCAATGTTTGCCGGCTCGCTCGATTTCGGTGTCATGCTCGGATTTGATCCCAATGTCGTCATCTATCCCTACTGGCGCATGGTCTACTTCCTGTTCGCGGTGGTTGTTATCGGTGGGGTTTTCTCCTTCCTGCAATTCACCACTTTCGGCATGGTCGTGCGTGCAGGCATGGCGGACCGCGAGACGGTTGGGCTGCTCGGCATCAACATCGACAAGCGCTTCACGATCATGTTCGGGGTGGCCGCAGCCGTCGCCGGTTTGGCAGGCGTCATGTATGCGCCCATCAATGCACCGAATTACCATATGGGCATGGATTTCCTGGTCCTGAGTTTCGTCGTGGTCGTTGTGGGAGGCATGGGATCATTGCCTGGAGCTGTCTTTGCCGGTTTTCTCTTGGGTATCCTGGAGAGCTTCGCTTCAATGAACGTGATCAAGGAAGTGCTTCCCGGCATTGACCAGATCATCATCTATCTTGTTGCAATCATCATCCTTCTGACCCGCCCGCGCGGTTTGATGGGTCGCAAAGGCGTGATGGAGGACTAATCAATGCTTGGATTGAGCAAAAAAGATACGACCTTCCTGCTGATGGTCATGTTTCTGACCCTGGCTACACCGATCCTGCTGCAACCCTTTCCGGAGGGCACGGGGCTCGCGCAGTTCAACGCCGGCTATCCTGACCTGATGCAGCGATTTGCCATCTTCGGCATCTTTGCAATTGGCTTCAACATTCTGTTCGGCCTTACGGGTTATCTTTCCTTTGGCCATGCAGCCTTTCTGGGCGTTGGCTCCTATTCGGTAGTCTGGATGTACAAGCTGCTCGACTACAACATTCTGCCGGGCCTGGTGCTGGCAATCATCATGTCCGGCCTGTTTGCGGCCTTTATAGGTTTCATCTCGCTTCGCCGTTCCGGTATCTATTTCTCCATTCTGACACTGGCTTTCGCGCAGATGTCCTTCAACGTCGCCTATTCGGTGTTGACGCCACTGACCAATGGTGAAACCGGATTGCAGGTCTACAGCAACGACCCGCAATATCTGATGAGCGAAGGTGCGCCAAACAGTCCGCATTTCTTCGGGATCGTCATGAATGAAAGCGCCAAGCTGAATGTCGGGGGATGGGAATTCACCTTCAACAACGGCTATTATTTCTGCGCGATCATCGCGATTATCGTGTTCTACATTTCGCTCAGGATATTCCGCTCGCCCTTCGGCTTGATGCTCAAGGCGATCAAGGCGAACCACAATCGCATGCGCTATACGGGTTTCAACACCAAGCCCTACCTGCTGACGGCCTTCATCATTTCAGGCATGTATGCGGGACTTGCCGGCGGCCTGCTTGCGGCGATGGACCCGTTGGCCGGTGCCGAACGCATGCAGTGGACGGCATCGGGTGAGGTGGTGTTGATGACCATTCTCGGCGGCGCTGGCACCTTGATGGGGCCTGTGCTGGGAGCCGGCTTCATCAAGTATTTCGAGAACATCTTCTCCAAGATCAATGACACGGTCCTGCATGGATGGTTCGGATGGATGCCCGACAGCATCGAGGATGGACTGATCTTCATCAGCCATTTCTTCGTGGGCAAGTCGTGGAGCCTGACCCTGGGTCTGTTGTTCATGGCCGTCGTCATCTTCCTGCCCGGCGG
>JAGRLM010000408.1 GCA_020441795.1 Nitratireductor sp. | reverse complement strand
GACCCCGCCTGCGGCACCGGCAACTTCCTCTATGTGTCGCTGGAACTGATGAAGCGGCTGGAGGGCGAGGTGCTGGAAGCCCTGCTTGATCTCGGCGGGCAGGAGGCGCTGGCCGGTCTCGACCGGCATGAGGTGGACCCGCACCAGTTTCTGGGCCTCGAACTCAACCATCGCGCCCGCCACATTGCCGAACTCGTACTGTGGATCGGTTTCCTGCAATGGCACAAGCGCAACAAGGGCGGCTTGCCTAGCGATCCCGTGCTGCGCGACTATGGCAATATCCGTCAGGGCGATGCCGTGCTGACATGGGATGGCTATCCCGTGCCGAAGATCGTGGACGGCAGGGAGACCTTTCCCAATGCGCGGCGACCCGACTGGCCGGAAGCGGAATTCATCGTCGGCAATCCGCCTTTTATCGGCAAGGGGGCGTTGATGAGGGCCGCACTTGGCGACCGCTATGTCGAGGCGCTTTGGCGGGCCCACAAACACATGAACGAAAGTGCTGATTTCGTCATGTACTGGTGGGACAGGGCTGCCGAATTGCTGAATGCGAAGGGAACCGTTCTGCGCCGCTTTGGCCTTGTCACGACCAATTCGATCACGCAAATCTTCAACCGGCGAGTCACAGAGGCGCATCTTAACGGCAAAAAACCAGTCTCGTTGATTTATGCCATCGACGACCATCCGTGGACGAAGGCGACGAAAGACAGCGCTGCCGTGCGCATCGCAATGACGGTGGGTGAAGCAGGCAGACATGAGGGCACTGTCAACAATGTGATACAGGAGGAAGCGCTCGATACTGACGACCCGGTTGTTATTCTCGCTCAGCATCCGGGACGTATTAATTCCGACCTTTCGGTAGGAGCCGATCTCACGTCAACCAAGCCGTTGTCGGCGTCTGAAGGGATTGCGTGCAATGGCGTGATGCTAGCCGGAAAAGGCTTTGTATTATCCAAGTCTGAAGCTGAACACCTGGTCCTTCGCGATGGGATGGAGGCAAGGAAGGTAATTCGTTCCTATGTCAACGGCGGCGAACTCGTTCGAAACCGGGCCGGAAGATTTGTGATCGATTTTTTCGGATTGTCTGAAGAACAGGCACGGGCAGCATATCCGGCAACGTTCCAGCACACGCTTCAAAATGTGAAGCCAGAAAGGGACAAGTCTCGAGATGAAGCGTTTAAGGAAAAATGGTGGCTCTTTGGCCGAACCCGCCCACAAATTCGTGAAGTAATTTCAAATATCCGTCGATACATTGGCACTACAGAAACAGCCAAGCATCGTGTTTTCCAGTTTCTCGATGCCGGTGTCCTGCCTGACCACATGATCATCGCAATTGGTTCGGACGAACCCTTCCACCTCGGCGTCTTGTCGTCCAGATGGCATGTAGTTTGGGCAATCAATTCGGGAGGTTGGCTCGGCTATGGCAACGATCCTCGCTATTCCAAATCCCGCTGCTTCGACCCTTTCCCATTTCCTGATCCTGACGAACCGACCCGTGCCGAAATCGCGGCACTTGCGGAGGAAATTGATGCCCATCGCAAGCGAGCGCAAGCCGAGGATGGAATAACACTAACGCAAATGTACAATGTGCTCGAAAAACTGCGGGCAGATGTTGCGCTGGATGACACGGACCGGGAAATCCATGACAAGGCGCTGGTGACGGTGCTCAAGCATTTGCACGACCAGTTGGACGCGGCAGTGGCCCGCGCCTATGGCTGGGCGGCTGATCTTAGCGAACAGGAAGTGCTTGCCAGGCTGGTTGCGCTCAACAGGGAGCGCGCGGACGAGGAAAAGCGCGGGCATGTGCGCTGGTTGCGGCCCGACTACCAGATACCGCGTTTCGGCTCGGCTGCCGAGAAAGCGAAACTGGGCGAGCAGATCGAGGCCGATCTCGGCGAGGCAGCCGTGCTCGACATCAAGGCGAAGAAGCCGAAATATCCCGCCGATGCCCTGGCGCAGACCATTGCCGTTACCCATGTTCTCGCCAATGCCGGTCGCGCGCTTTCCGTTGACGAGATTGCCGCCCATTTCGCGCAAGGCAAGAAGGCGCGGCTGCCAATCATCGCTACCCTGCGCGCCATGGCCCGCATGGGCGAACTGGCAAGTGGAGAAGGTTCTAACACGGTCAGGCTCAGGCGGGCAGCGTGAAACGGCTGCAGCTGTTTACCCCACCTTCCCCCTTGCGTTTCCGGCGTGGTTCTGCCAAATCGCGCGCATGACCGACACCCCGCTCAAGAACATTCGCAATTTTTCCATCGTGGCGCATATCGACCACG
>JAGRLM010000407.1:3061-5645 GCA_020441795.1 Nitratireductor sp. | reverse complement strand
GGCGTCTCCGACAACATCATCGACGCCAGTTTCCAGGCATTGGTTGATTCGATCCGCTTCAAGCTGATGAAGAGCAGCAATGTCTACGAACTGGCTGTGGCAAGGTCAGGAAAATAGCTGCGCGTCATGCGGTCAAGATAAGCCACAAGGTTTGCATGCTCATGGACCTGCGCAATATGAGGTGACGCAAATACCGGGCAGGCGAGGCTGGCCATAAATGCAAAGGCAGTCGCATCCGTGCCGCAGACGCGCTCGCCCAGAATATACGGGTTGTCGCCAAGGATGTCTGCCATAGCGTCGATGGCGAGTTTGCCCAGATATTCGCGACCTGCCGCATCATGCCGTCCGATGCCATGTGCATGAACGCTCTGTTGCACCGTTCGCAGCACCATCTTTCGAATGAGCGGCCGGATCAGCGCAGGTGCATCATCAAAGAACCGGAACGGCCCGCGCTGAAAATTGTCACCATCCAGCCAGCGCGAATGGATGTTGAGCCAGTAGACATGGTCCTCCAGTAGCCGTTCGACCGCCAGGCCAATGCCTTGCTCGCGTTTGCTGTAACCGCCCGAAAAATCGATACCGTGTTTTTCCTCAAGGTGGCGCTTGATGAAGGCGGTATCGGGCACGATCACCCCGTCATCGTCAATCCAGGGAATCTTGCCTTTCGGCGCCTTGCGGATATCGGCCCTTGCGAGCTTGTAGGGCAGGCCGGAGATCTTGAGCAGCATTTCCGCCTTGAACGCGAAGGGGCTTGCATGGGGCAGGCCAAACATCGGCCCGGTTCCGTAAACGGTGATCATGGTTCAGTCCTCCTGCGGGATTTGTTTCGCTGGAAAGAGTTGATAGCACGCGCATGCTGACAACACAGCGTCAGGAGGAAAAGCTGCAAACAGGAAAATTGCGCTGGCAACTTTACGAAATCCGTAGCATTGAGACGCCATGAGCAATCCCTCCGCATCGCACATTCCAGCAAAGCCCTCCCCGGTCAATACAGGCGACAGCCGTGAAGGCTTCATTCTTGCGTTGACCGTCTATTTCCTCTGGGGCTTCCTGCCGCTTTACATGAAGGCAGTTGCGCATATTCCGTCCGCCGAGGTCGTTGCCCACCGTATCTTCTGGTCTGTGCCCATATCCGGCATGATCCTGTTGTGGATGGGCCGAACCGCAGACATAAAGCGCGCCTTTCGCGAGCCGCGTACCCTGGCGATGGCAGCATTGACCGCAACGCTGATCACCATCAATTGGGGCGTTTATGTCTGGTCAATTGCAGTTGGCCGCGCGCTCGAAACCGCACTTGGCTATTACATCAATCCGCTGTTCTCGATCTTTCTCGGTGCCGTGCTGCTTGGCGAAAAACTGGACCGTTTGAAGATCGCGGCCATTGCACTTGCCGCTGCTGCGGTGGTTTTGCTGACAGTCGAGACCGGTGGCCTGCCATGGGTGTCGCTGGTTCTGACCGTAAGCTGGGGTTTTTATGCGCTCTTCAAGAAGACGCTTCCGGTCGGGCCAACACAGGGCTTCTTCCTGGAGGTATTGCTGCTTTCCATACCCGCTTTGGGCTATATCGCCTGGCTTGAAACCAATGGCACCGGGCATTTCCTTGCCACCGGCAGCTACAATACGATGATGTTGATGTTGGCTGGCGTGGTGACGGCAGTGCCCCTTATCATCTATGCCAATGCCGCCAAGCGGTTGAAGCTGTCCACCATCGGCATCATGCAATATATCGCGCCGACCATGATCTTTCTCATCGCGGTGTTCATCTTCGGCGAGCCGTTCGACAATGTGCGACTTGTCGCATTCATCCTGATCTGGACCGCTTTGGCGATCTATTCGTGGAGCCTGTTCAAGGGCCGCTCTAGAGTTTCGAAATAGTCGTCGGCTCACCGGCGCTGGTGCCTTTATGGTCCCATGCTGCGCTGATCGCGGGAACAATGTCTTCCGGATGTGACAACACCAGCGGCTTTACATTCGCGGCCGTGTGAATGAACCCGTTGCTGCTCATTTCACCCAGCAGCTCCAGAAACGGATTCCAGAAACCCTCGACATTGGCCAGGCAGATCGGCTTGGTGTGACGGCCAAGTTGCGCCCATGTCATCACTTCGACGATTTCCTCAAGCGTACCAATGCCACCGGGCAGGGCAACAAAGGCGTCGGCGCGCTCGAACATTGCATGTTTGCGCTCATGCATGTCGGCAGTGATGATGGTTTCGCTCAATCTTGTCAGCGAATCGCCTGATGATTCCTTTTCGATCAGGAATTGCGGGATGATCCCGGTGACCTCTCCGCCACCTGCAAGCACGGCATCCGCCACCGCACCCATGATGCCCTTGGCACCACCCCCGTAGACCAGCCGGATTCCCGACTTTGCCATCGCAGTACCAAGGCTCCTGGCCGCTTCGACAAATATCGGCCTGTTGCCTGGCTGAGATCCGCAATAGACGCAAATTGAAAGACTTGCTGGCATTCGGGTTTCCTGATGCTGGGTGACCCGGCAGACCGGGCAGGGCTTGATATGTCTTTTCGATTCACGCGAGTTTAGCAGATGCGGAGCGCCATTCTACCGGACTTTGACGTTAGCCAT
>JAGRLM010000407.1:0-3007 GCA_020441795.1 Nitratireductor sp. | reverse complement strand
GGAAAAGCACAGGGACCGCGGCGATTTTTTCAGTCGACAAGCGGCCGCAGGGAAGCCGCATGCACAGTGAGGCGGCAGCACAAGGAATTCTGAAATGGTACTGGCATATCTTAAGGCTAATCCGCTACTTTCCTGGGTTGTCGCAGGGGGCGTCGCCGTGACCGGTGCAGCAGGCACCTATGTCTATAACCAGAAGCCGTCTGAAAAGCCGGTCGAACTGGTGTCTGCAACGCCACAAACCGTTGCGCCCAAGGTGGAAGAACCAAAGGCCGAAGCGCCGGCAGTTGTCGAGGCGAAACCTGAAGCCCCCGTGGTGGCCGAAGTGGCCGAGCCACGCTTCGACGTCTTGCGCGTTGAAAAGGATGGCTCGACAGTGATTGCAGGTACTGCACCCGCCGCAAGCCAGGTGGAGATCATCTCCAACGGCGCGGTCATTGCTTCGACAACGGCAAGCGCAGCCGGGGATTTTGCCATTGTACTCGACAACCCATTGGCCCCCGGCGCACATGAGTTGACCATCCGCTCGACCAGCGGCGATGGCAGCATTTTGATGTCATCGGAAACCGGCATTGTGAATGTGCCGGAAGCCGGCGGCGAGTTGCTGGCCATGGTCACCAAGGAAGGCGAGGCGAGCCGCGTGCTGCAAAAGCCCGAACCCGCAGTCGAACCTGCAGCGGAGACAGCAGCAAAAGAACCGGCCACGGAAGAAACTGCGAAAGAAGAAACGGCCAAGGAAGAGCCTGTAGTGCAGCCTGTGGCGGAAGCGCCAAAGCAGGAAGCTGCCCAGGAAGTGGCGAAGGCCGAGCCAGCAGTTGAAGCCAAGCCGGAAACACCGGCTGTGAGCAAGGCCGAGGAAAAAACCGCTGAACCACAAAAGCCAGCCGAACCGGTAGCCGAAATCCGGCCCGTTCTGGTGCAGGCTGTCGATGTCGAATCCGGCCGGATTTTCGTTGCAGGTTCGGGTGAGCCGGGCCGTGTCGTCAATGTCTATCTGGACGACAAGTTCATTGGTGCTGCAAAGGTCGGCGAAGCGGGCAACTTCCTGCTTGAGACCAATGCGGAGGTGACAACCGGCACGCACAAGGTGCGGGCAGACATGCTTGAAGCCGGCAGTGCCACGGTTGCAACACGCGCCGAGGTGGCGCTGGTACATGAAGCCCCGGCAGCAGAACAGGTAGCGGAAGCAAAGCCCGAGCCTGTTGTCGAAGCCAAGGCTGAACCGGAAGTAAAGGCCGAACCGGATACCAAGGCCGAACCGGAAACCAGGGCTGAAGCAACACCGGAAGAAAAACCCGTTGAAGTGGCAGCAACAGAAAAGCCCGCCGTGGAAACGATCCGCAGCGGCGCATCGGTCATCATCCGCAAGGGTGACAATCTCTGGCGCGTTTCGCGCAGGATGCTTGGCGCAGGCATTCGCTACACGACCATCTATGAGGCCAATCGCGGGCAGATCACCGATCCGAACCTGATTTTCCCCGGACAGGTCTTTGATGTTCCCGGCGCCGAGGCCGGAGAAGCGACCAAGGGTTGATCCCGCCCGCAGAGGGCACCATGTTATCAGCAGCTAGGCCGCGCGATGGTTGACTTACCTGCGCGGCCTTTCATTTCAGTGACACCGCAAACCAGTGGCAGAAAATCTCCTTGAAACAGACCAAACCCGAAACAGCAAAGCAGCCAACGGTAAGCGCTGAAGGCTCTGATACCTGGCGCACCATCCGCAATCTGTGGCCCTATATGTGGCCCGGTGACCGGCCAGACCTGAAGGCTCGTGTGCTGTGGGCAATGCTGATCCTGGTCTTTGCCAAGGTCATCACCGTTCTGGTCCCGTATTTCTACAAATGGTCCACCGATGCGTTGACCGGCAATGCCACCACGCCCGGTTGGCTGCCTGCATTCCTGGTCGTCCCGATCATGCTGGTGATTGCCTACAACGTGGGTCGTGTCGCCATGACCGGCTTCAACCAGATCCGCGACGCAATGTTTGCAAGCGTTGGCCAGCATGCCGTGCGGCAATTGTCGACCATCGTATTCCGGCACATGCATGCACTATCCCTGCGTTACCATCTGCAGCGCCGAACCGGTGGCCTCTCGCGGGTCATCGAGCGCGGCACGAAGGGCATCGAGGCGATTGTTCGCTTCACCATTCTCAATGGCGGCCCGACGATCATCGAATTCGCCTTCATGGCAGCCGTCATCTGGTACCAGTTCGATGTCTGGTATGTCGTCGTCATCGCCGTGATGATCTGGGCCTATATCTGGTTCTCGGTGCGTGCCAGCGACTGGCGCATCTCCATTCGCCGCGACATGAACACGAACGATACGGATGCCAATTCGAAGGCCGTGGATTCTCTGCTGAATTTCGAGACGGTCAAGTATTTTGGCAATGAGCGCTGGGAGGCCGATCGCTTCGATCAGTCCATGGCAAGATATGAAAAGGCGGCAACCCGCGTATGGACCTCGCTGGCCTGGCTCAATTTCGGCCAGGCCGTGATTCTCGGCATCGGCACCGGCATCTGCATGGTCATGTCGGCGATGGCCGTCAGCCGTGGCGAGCAGACTGTTGGCGATTTTGTCCTCATCAATGCCCTCCTGCTGCAGCTTTCCATCCCGCTCAATTTCATCGGCTTCATCTATCGTGAAATCCGGCAAGGCCTCACGGATATCGAGGCAATGTTCGACCTGCTCGATGTCGAGCAGGAAGTGAAGGACAGCCCGGGTGCGAAGCCGCTGAAGATTGAAAAGGGCGCGATAGCCTTCGAGAACGTGGATTTCCGCTACGATCCTGACCGCCCGATCCTGAAACAGGTTTCATTCACTGTTCCCGCCGGCAAGACAGTAGCGATTGTCGGGCCATCGGGAGCGGGCAAGTCGACGATCTCGCGCCTGCTGTTCCGCTTCTACGACGTGTCGGGCGGCAGGATCACGATTGATGGCCAGGACATCCGCGACGTTACGCAGACCTCGCTGCGCGCAGCCATTGGCATGGTGCCGCAGGATACGGTGCTGT
>JAGRLM010000406.1 GCA_020441795.1 Nitratireductor sp. | reverse complement strand
GGCCAGCTTCTTCTGGATCAGCTGGTTTGCAGCCAATGGTCGGCCAAACTGCTTGCGGTCCAGCACATAGTTGCGCGCCTGTTTCCAGCATGATTCCGCAGCTCCCATCGCCCCCCATGAAATCCCGTATCTGGCACGGTTGAGACAGCCGAACGGTCCGGCAAGGCCGGAGACATTGGGCAACAGGTTTTCTTCCGGAACGAACACCTCATCCATCTGGATCATGCCGGTGACCGATGCCCTGAGCGAGAACTTGCCCTCGATCTTCGGCGTCACCAGGCCCTTCATGCCACGTTCCAGCACGAAGCCGCGTATCTTGTTGTCATGCGCGCTCGACTTCGCCCAGACGACACAAATATCGGCGACCGGTGAATTGGTGATCCAGTTCTTCGCTCCCGAAACGAGATAACCGCCATCAACGGGCTTTGCGCGCGTCACCATGCCGCCAGGATCCGAACCATGGTCGGGTTCTGTCAGGCCGAAGCAGCCGATCCATTCACCGCTTGCAAGTTTGGGCAGATATTTCTTGCGCTGCTCTTCCGAGCCGTAGGCGTGGATTGGATGCATGACCAGTGACGACTGGACGCTCATGGCCGAGCGATAGCCCGAATCGATTGCCTCCACCTCGCGCGCAACGAGGCCGTAGGAAACATAGTTGACGCCCGCCCCGCCATATTCCTCGGGGATGGTCGGTCCGAGGAAACCCAGTTCCCCCATCTCGTTCATGATCTCGCGATGGAAGATTTCATGCCGGTTGGCTTCGATCACCCGCGACGCCAGCCGGTCCTGGCAATAGGCCATGGCGGCGTCGCGGATCATACGCTCCTCGCCACTCAATTGCTCCTCGATCAGGAACGGGTCCTGCCAATCAAGTTCGGGCGGTTTGGCGCGGGCTTCCTCGGGCGTCATGATATTCCTCGCAGTAATTGCTTCGATTGTGCGGAAACAAGCACATGCTGGCCAAGGCGCAAAGCCCAAAATTTACAATATCAATGTTCTCAGCCGGGCAACTGGCCGATTTCGCGCTGCAATTGCACAAACCACGGCTCGGACGGATCGAAATGCTTGCCGCCCTTGACCCTGGGAAATTCAATTGCACGCAATTCGCCATCCCGATCCATGTCATTGCCTGCAAGTCCGGACACGCCGTCAAGCGCTGACCTTACGGCAAGTTCGGCCATTTCGGCAATAAGCTTGCGGTCAGCCGCATTGGCTGCGGCCGAGCGGGCAAAATAGCCGGACTTTCCAACCAGTGTGCGCTCTGCGCCCACCAGCGGCGCAAGGCGCTTGCCCAGCCATTCCCCGGCATTTACCGAATCAAGTTTTACATGACCAAAGGCGTCGCGTTTCACCTCTTCGCCGCGCGCAATCATGTCCTCGACGATAATTTCCGCATTGGCCCCTTCGCTGACAAAGACATTGACGCAATCATTGCGATCCATCGCCAGCTTCAATCGCTTGCCCTCTGTTTCCAGATCAAACGGCTGTTCCGGAACATAGACCGCATCAATATCCTGCTGCGCATGGGTTAGATTGAAGTCCGGCAGATAGTACCGCCCCCTCAGCATGTCGCGATATGCCCTTGCCGTCGCTGCCGTCAGCCAGCCGGAATGGCGGCCCATCACCTCATGGATCAGCAGCGTCCTGGGGGCTGCACTTTGCTCATTGCCGAAATTGGCGAAGTATTTCGCACCCTCTTCCGCCGCCGTCAGCGCTCCCAGCGACTGGACCACCGGATAAATGTCGTTGTCGACCGTTTTCGGCATGCCAACGACCGTAAGGTCATAGCCATGTTCGTGCAGCCATGCAGCCAGCTCCGCTGCCGTTGTATTGGTGTCATCGCCGCCGATCGTGTGCAAGATGGTGATACCGTCGCGTTCAAGCTGCTTTGCGGCAACTTCGAGCGGCACTTCGCCTTCCTTTACCAGCCCGCGCTTGACGCAATCCGCGACATTGGAGAGCTTGACCCGGCTGTTGCCGATGGGCGAGCCACCATGCATGTGCAGCATATGCGCCTTGGCCCTCACCTCGGTGGTTACATTGACGGAGTTGCCGAGCAGCAAGCCCTTGTAGCCACCCAGATAGCCGATCATTTCCGCTTCCGGAACGCGGTCATGATAGCGCGATATCAGTTCCGCAAGAGCCGAGGAAAGGCACGGGGCCAGTCCACCCGCAGTCAGGAAAGCGATTTTGTGCGTGCGCATGATAGTCCTGTCAGGCTTTCGTTTAAATCGATTTGAAGCCGCTTTTTACACCCCGCATCCCGACAACTTCAAGACAACAAATTTTCGGGGATAATTGTTGCTGCACCGCAACAAAAGCCTGCTATGGTGGCATGTTGAAGCCCTTGCACTGGAACCGGAGCCGCAGCCCATGACCATCCGCAATCTGGAAAAGGCATTTCATCCAACGAGTGTTGCCGTCTTTGGTGGCTCGCAAAAACCCGGTTCTGTCGGCAATGTCGTCATGTCGAACATCATTACGGGCGGCTTTGAGGGCGAGATATGGCCAGTCAATCCGAAATATGACGCAGTACATGGCCGCAAATGCTATGCCGATGCGGGCCAATTGCCCTCCGCGCCGGATCTCGGCATCATCGTGACACCTGCGCAAACCGTTCCGGGCATAATCACGGCCCTTGCCGCAACCGGCTGCCGTGCCGCAATCTGCCTTACTGCCGGATTGACCGGAGAGAACGGCCTTCGCCAGCAGATGCTTGATGCTGCGTATCCGCATCTGTTTCGAATTTTCGGTCCCAATATCCTCGGATTGATCCTTCCCCATGCAATGCTCAACGCTTCCTTCTCGCACATGAATGCGAATGTCGGAGGCATCGCCCTGCTGTCACAATCGGGAGCGATGATCACGTCGATCATCGACTGGGCAGCCGACAAGGAAATCGGATTTTCCGCACTGGTTTCGTTGGGTGACATGGCCGATGTCGATGTTGCTGACTGCCTCGACATGCTGGCCAATGACCGCCACACCAAGGCGATCCTGATGTATCTGGAATCCATTCCCAATCCGCGCAAGTTCATCACCGCCGCAAGGGCAGCGTCGCGGCTGAAGCCGGTAATCGCCATCAAGGCCGGACGCCATGAAAAGGCAGCCAAGGCTGCGGCCACCCATACCGGCGCCCTTGCCGGCATGGACGGCGCAGTCGATGCTGCCCTGGAACGCGCCGGCGTCTTGCGTGTGCGCTATCTCGAGGAACTGTTCGACGCCGCTGAAATCACAACCCGTTTCAAACCCCTGCAGAGCGACCGACTGGCAATTGTCACCAATGGCGGCGGTGCGGGCGTTCTGGCTGTTGACCAGTTGGCCGACACAAAGGGACTGTTGGCAGACCTGTCGCCAGATACGATCGAGGCGCTCAACCAGCTTTTGCCGCCGACCTGGTCCCATACCAATCCGGTGGACATTATCGGCGACGCGCCACCCGAGCGCTATGCAAGTGCCGTTGCTGCAGTTGCAAACGATACCGGTGTTGATGCCATTCTGGTGATGAACTGCCCTACCGCGCTTGCCTCCGCCAGCGATGCAGCAAAGGCAGTTGCCGCCCTTTCGGAAAAGGGCATGATTTCAGGCAAGCCCGTTCTCGCTTGCTGGCTTGGCGAGCATACCGCGCGGGATGCCCGCGCAATCCTGCAAAAGGCAGGCATCGCCAGTTTCTCCACGCCCGGGGACGCTGTGGCTGCCCACGCATTCATCGCCGGATGGTCACGCGCCCAGGCTGCCTTGTCACGTGTTCCTGAAAGCCGGTCGGAAGATGTCGGTGGCCAGCGCGCCAGGGTGGCCGCCATTCTGGCTACAGCATCGGCTGAAAAGCGCGCAATCCTGACTGAGCCCGAAGCCAAGGATGTTCTTTCGGCCTATGGCATTCCAGTTCCACAGACCATTATCGCAACCACATTCGATGAGGCCGAAAACGCAGCAGCCAAACTCCTCAAGACCCATGGTCGCGTCGTTGTGAAACTCTATTCCAAAACCGTTTCGCACAAATCAGACATTGGTGGCGTGGTACTGAACATATCGACCCCGGTAGAGGCACGAGCAGCAGCCTTTGGCATTGCCAAACGCTTTGCCCGGCACCGCAACGGGGAAAAACCGGACGGCTATTCCGTCCAGCCAATGATCAGTCGCAAGATGGCACGTGAATGCCTTGTCGGCATTGCGCGCGATCCCGTATTCGGGCCGGTTATCGTATTTGGCACAGGTGGTACGGCGGTCGAAGTCATTCGCGACACTGCGATGGCCTTGCCACCGCTCGACGATATTCTGGGTCGTGACCTAGTTGCACGCACGCGCATTGGCAAGCTGCTCGAAGGCTTTCGCGATGTTCCTGCCGCCGACATGGAAGCGCTCACCCGGTCCCTTAATGCAGTATCGCAACTGATTGTCGATTTCCCCGAAATCAGCGGACTGGACATCAATCCCCTGCTCGCCGACGCTGAAGGCGTGATTGCGCTCGATGCCCGTATCGAGATCGATCTCGCGCGCTCCGGGGAGCCAGGCCCCAACCGTGATCTGCCGATCCGCCCCTATCCCGCCGACTGGGTGTCATCCTTCATATCCCACAACGGCAAGCGCTTTGCCATGCGCCCCATAAAACCCGTTGACCTGAACCTTTATCCCCGCTTCTTCGAAGGCGTGTCGCAGGAAGATATTCGCTACCGTTTTCTTTCGCCCCGCCGTCATTTCTCGGAAGCCATGATCAAGCGGCTCACACAAATCGACTATGAGCGCGAAATGGCATTCATCGCATTGCCGGAGGGCGTCGAGGAGATAGCAGGCATTGCCCGCATTGCCTGCGATCCCAGCCGCATCAATGCCGAATTCGGCATCCTCGTTCGAAGCGACTTGCAGCATGAAGGGATCGGCCACGCGCTGATGGAGCATCTGATTGCCTATAGCCGCGCTGAAGGGATTGAACGGCTGGAGGGACATATCCTCAGCGAAAACAGCAAGATGCTCAAATTCATTCGCGAACTGGGCTTCACCGCACGCTCCAGCATGGACGAGCCGGGCATTACTTTCGCGACCCTCGACCTGACCGCAGGGACTGGCTGAAAAGTCAGGCTGCCCTGATCATGTCGGCAGCCCTTTCAGCAATCATGATGGTCGGTGCATTGGTATTGCCGCCAATGAGATTTGGCATCACGGAGGCGTCCACCACCCGCAATCCTTCCATCCCGTGCACACGCAATTGCGGGTCGACAACTGCCATCGCGTCCTTGCCCATCTTGCAACTGCCGACCGGGTGATAGACTGTATCGGCCCGCGCGCGGATATGCGCCATCAACTCCTCGTCGCTGCGGGCATCTGCCGTATAGACCTCGCTTTTCATGTAGCTTTTGAGCGATGGCGCTTCCATGATCGAGCGGGTGATCTTCGCGCCCTTGAGCAATAATTGCGCATCACGTTCATCGGCCAGGAATGCCGGATCGATCAGCGGCGCGGCCATCGGATCTCCCGATGCCAGTTTCACCGTTCCGCGCGAATGCGGTCGCAACACGCACACATGGCAGGAATAGCCATAGCCCAGATGCAACTTGCGCGAATGGTCATCGACCAGCGCTGCCACGAAATGCAGCTGCAGGTCAGGCCGGTCGAGCGACGGATCGGATTTGAGAAATGCTCCCGATTCCGCCCCCGGTGACGCGATGATGCCGGTGCCATCCTTGCGCCAGCGCAGCATGTCGCGGATCAATTTGTAGCCGCCAACTGCACCCAGGCCCAGCACATCGGTGTTGCTGGTCTTGTAGGCCAGTATGAAGTCCAGATGGTCCTGCAGATTTTCACCCACACCCGGCAATTCATGTTTGACAGCAATGCCATTGGCCTTGAGGTGATCAGCCGGACCGATACCAGACAGCATGAGCAATTGCGGCGAATTGAAAGCCCCGCCACACAGGATGACTTCGCTCCTTGCAGAAACGGTTTTCAACGCATTGCCGCTGCGATATTCGACGCCAGTGGCGCGCTTTCCCTCGACCAGGATGCGTGTTGCATGGGCATTGGTAATCACGCTCAGATTGGAGCGGTTCATGGCTGGATGGAGATAGGCAGCCGCTGCCGAACAGCGTTCACCTTCCCTGCCCTTTTCCCAGAATTGCGTTACCTGGTAATGCCCGGCACCTTCCTGAACCGGGCCGTTGAAATCATCGTTGCGCCTGATTTGCACCTCGCCGGCAGCATCAATGAATGCCTTGGAAATCTCGCGCGGGCTCTGCTGTTCGGCCACGTTGAGCGGCCCGCCATCGCCGTGCAGATCGTCTGCACCGCGCTCGTTCTTTTCAGACTTGCGGAAATACGGAAGCACCTCGTCCCACGACCAGCCATCGCAGCCCGCTTCAGCCCAGCCGTCATAGTCGGAAGGATGGCCGCGAACATATAGCATGGCGTTGATGGCGCTGGACCCACCCA
>JAGRLM010000405.1 GCA_020441795.1 Nitratireductor sp. | reverse complement strand
AATTGAGCCGCGCGCGCTTCTTGTCATCCGACTTGACGACAGTCCAGGGCGCATCTGCCGTGTCGGTATAGAAGAACATGGCTTCCTTGGCCTCGGTATAGTCGTCCCATTTGTCGAGCGATGCGAGGTCAACCGGTGACAGCTTCCATTGTTTCAACGGATCGTTCTGACGCTGTTCAAAACGGCGGCGCTGCTCTTCGCGGCTGACTGAGAACCAATATTTGAAAAGCAGGATTCCAGAGCGCGCGAACATGCGCTCCAGTTCAGGTGTCTCGCGCATGAATTCCAGATAATCGTTCGGGCTGCAAAACCCCATAACCCGCTCAACGCCGGCGCGATTGTACCAGGATCGGTCAAACATCACGATTTCACCCGCTGAGGGAAGATGCTCGATATATCGCTGGAAATACCACTGCGATTTTTCCCTTTCAGTGGGCTTTGCGAGGGCAACAACCCGTGCCGTGCGCGGATTGAGATGCTCCATGTAGCGCTTGATCGTGCCGCCCTTGCCAGCGGCATCGCGGCCTTCGAACAGGATGACAATGCGTTGGCCGGTTTCCTCCACCCAGCGCTGTACCTTCAGCAGTTCGACCTGCAATTGTGCCTTGTGCCTTTCATAGACCGGGCGGCGCATTTGCGTCTTGTAGGGATAGACCGATTGCTCGAAAGCATTGGCTCGCCCGACTTCCGGCACTGCCTGTTCCAAGGTGTCTGCACCTGCTTCGCCCAAGGTTTCTGATGGCTTGTCGACAGCTTCAGACTTGATGGTTCCATTGGCAGGTTTTGTTACCCGGGCTTTTGCCGGTTTGCCGGATAGATTGGCCATGTTCCCTCCACGCGTGTTTACAACATGATGGATTTTTGACCCTCAATCACGGTCCTGCATTGATTTGGCTCAATCATGCGAGCGATGCTTACACGCGCCGGATTGCGATTACCCAGCCGCTCATGCCGATTCCTGGAATGTGCCCGCCTTCCACTTCGCTGATTTTCTCGATCCTGCCGGCGGAAGCCAGCGCATCCAGTTTGGCCGTCAAACTGCCTTCATTGTAGAAATGTTCGTTGAGGCCGATGATGATGGGTGCGCCGGGTGTCGTGATCCGGAGAAATTCGTCTACGGCATCGGGCTGAACATGGCCGAAGGAGAATACGCCCACGGCGGCAATCCCGCCATAGGCCCCGTCGGGCGCGTCCAGTGGCGGCATGTTCAAGTCAGCTTTGAACAGTTTCGAATAAATATTTGTGCTAAAAGCTTTTTCCAGCATTCCATCTGACAAGTCGCAGCCATCGATATGGCTGTATCCGGCTTCTGCCAAGGCAATTCCCGAAAGGCCGGTACCGCATCCGACATCCAGAATTCGCACCGAGGTGTTGGTCAGGTGTCGGGCAAGTTCCTCCGCACAGCGGCGTGGTTGCTGATAGCTGTTTTCGGTCAGTTCCTCATCATAGACTTCCGCCCACTGGTCATAATATTTCCGGACTTCCTCTGCCGTTCTGCTGCTGTAGGCATTGCCCAGGAAACGCTTCTTGCCGCCGTCTTCCATGATGTCCTCCCGGTTTGCTCCCTGATCATCCACCAAAACGTGACAGAATTGCAACATCGCACTGCGGACTTGTTCCTGCGGTGCCAGACTCAGGCTTGCCAGCATATTTTGCCCAGTTTCGGCCATAAAGCGGCAGCAACACCGTTTCGCGCCCGGATGCTAACCGGATTGAAACCTTGAAATGGTTTTGGTTTGTTCGTCCGGTCGAAATCGGCAAAAGGCCGATTGGTCAAGCCTTTGGCGATATCGGCCATGGGGCGGCGGGACAGAATTGGGGAGTTTCGGGATCAGGTGCAGGGGCCGCAACATTGCTGGCCGCACTTTGGCCGGAAATGGTTCCCAAATGTATGAAACGAAATGATGCTGGCGACGCTGGGGCTGGCAGGTGGACCGAGAGTAACCGGACGACATGCGCATTGTTGAAAAATTCGCGGTAGTGATGATTGGAATGGGGATCCTAGCCGGGTCGCCAACGGGTCCAGCACATGCCTTCGATCCTGCGCAGGTATTTGCCAAGGAAAAGCCGGGTTCGGGTGCGTTTCTTCGCTTCTTCTTCAAGGCCCGCAAGGAGGGGCAGGAAGAAGTAGCCATTGATGCGCTGAAATATGCAGCCGAGAAGGGCGACCACGGAGCACAGTGGAAGCTGGGCAAGATGTACCAGACGGGCGATGGCGTAAAGGTCGACCATGCCGAGGCATTCGCGATCTTCAACAAGATTGTCCAGACCTATACCGAGGCGCGTCCTGGCAGCCTGGACTGGCAGTTGAGTGCCAATGCAATGGTCGCGCTTGGTCGATACTACCTCAAGGGCATGCCCGAGGCCGGCATTCCGCGCGATCTGGATCAGGCCCGCATCATGTTCACCACAGCGGCCTCCTATTTCGATCATCCTGATGCGCAATATGAACTTGCGATGCTCTATCTCAATGGCGACAACCCGTCAGGCTACGGTATCCAGGCAGCACGGATGTTGAAATCCGCTGCCGATAACGGTCATGTCGGCGCTGAGGCGCGGCTTGGCTACATGCTGTTTGATGGCAGCATCCTGCGTCGCGATCCTGTTCGAGGCCTTTCCATGATGTTCCGTGCACAGAGACGTGCGACCGGTGAGGATGCGAAGTGGATTACCGACCTGCAGGAAGAGGCGCTTTCGGTTGCCAGCGAGGATGAACGTCGCGCGGCCATCGCAATGGCATCACTGGTTCCAGCGCAGTAAGCGGGCCTGGGTTTCGGCATTCTCATGCCTTATCGACGCGCTTTCCCGTTTCATCGATGATCAGCGCACCATCTTCCTTGTAGAGCGGTCCGGGCGGCATCTTGTCGAGCAGGTCCAGAACCGTTTCTGACGGACGGCAAAGTCTCACACCCTTCGGACTGCATACTATCGGCCGGTTGACCAGGACTGGATGCGCTATCATAGCGTCGAGCAATGCGTCATCGCCAATTGCGGGATCGAGCAAACCAAGATCGGCGGCGGGTGATTTCGTGGTGCGAAGGGCTTCGCGTGCGGTCAGGTCGGCAGCGGCAAACAATGCCAGCAATTGCGGCTTCGTCCATCCGGTTTCCAGATAGTCGATAACCACTGGCTTGTAGCCAGCCGATTCGATGATTGCGAGCACATTGCGCGAGGTTCCGCATTCCCGGTTGTGGTGGATGACAATCGTCATGCTGCCATATTCCCTTTTTCGGACCTGGATGGTTCCAGCAACCAGGTGAAGATGATCACCGCGATGAGTGAGCCGACAAACTCGGCCGCGATGAAACCGGGTACGCTCGCCGGGGCAATTCCGGCAAATGTATCGGAGATTGCTCGACCAATCGCAACGGCGGGATTGGCGAAGGAGGTGGAAGCCGTGAACCAGTAGGCAGCGGTGATATAGAGCCCGACCAACCAGGGAATTGCGGCTTCACGAAATTTCAGACCGCCCAGGATGGTGGCTACCAGCCCGAAGGTCGCCACGATTTCAGCGATCCATTGCCCCTGACCACTGCGAACCGTTTGTGACAATTGCACAAGATCGAGATCGAACATTGCATGGGCGATCACGCTTCCCGATATGGCGCCCAGGATTTGAGCGATCACATATGGCAGGAATTCGCTTGCGGGAAATGTCCGTTTGACGAGAAAGGCGAAGGTTACTGCGGGATTGAAATGTGCGCCTGAAACGGGGCCCAGAATGGTGATCAGCACCACCAGTATCGCGCCTGTGGGAATTGTGTTGCCCAGCAACGAAACGGCAGTATCGTCGCTCAATCTGTCGGCCATGATGCCGGAGCCGACAACCGTTGCAACCAACAGCATTGTACCGATGAATTCGGCCGCCAGACGGCGCTTGAAATCGAAGTTCACTTTGGCGGTTCCCCATTTGGCGATGATGTTCCGCCGATTTCGGCCAGCCGCTTTTGCAAGGCCAGCCTGTCGAGAGACAACAGCGGAAGATTCACGAAAATGGATATCCGGTTCGACAGCATGCGATAAGCATCGGCGAATGCCAGGCGACGTTCCGCCTCGGTGCCTTCTGCAATTGCGGGGTCGGGCACACCCCAATGTGCAGTCATCGGTTGACCTGGCCAGACCGGGCAGGATTCAGCTGCGGCATTGTCGCAAACTGTGAAAACAAAATCCATCTCAGGTGCGCCTGCCACGGCGAATTCGTCCCAGTTCTTGGACCTGGCAAAGGAAATGTCGTGATTGAGCTTGCTGAGGAGGTCAAGCGTATAGGGGTGCGGCTTCCCCTTGGGCTGCGATCCGGCTGAAAATGCCTTGAATTTCCCACCCCCTTCGCGGTTCAGAATGGCTTCCGCCAGAATCGAACGCGCAGAATTGCCGGTACACAGAAAAAGGACATTATAGACACGCTCTTCCATCGCAGTTTTCCTCTCCTGCATGAACAATTTTTTCAATTACCGGCTGACACAGTTCCGGACGACCGCCACAACAGTCCTCCATCAGGAAACCCAGCAACCCCTGGACGCCCTCGATATCTGCGAAATATCGGATTGAACGTCCCTCACGCATGTTCCTGATCAATCCTGCGTTCAACAGGATCGACAGATTTGCTGACATGGTATTCTGGCGAACCTCGAGCTTTTCCCCCAGCTCGCCAGCTGCAAGACCGTCCCGGCCTGCGCGGATCAGCAATCGAAGGACGTCAAGGCGTGTTTCCTGTCCAAGGGCCGAAAAGGCTGTGAGTGCTTTCAATTTATCCATATATCGAGATTATTCGATATATTTTGTAGAGGCAACGGCCTATTGCCCGATCAATGAAAATAATCAACCGAGGTCAGAAAGCAGGAACTTGCGGATTTCAGGTGTGGATGGACTGTAATTTGCTGTCGGGCAGGGCTGGTCCAGAAATTTCCAGCTGGTGTTGTTCAGCACTTTTTCGCAGCGTGCGAGCACCATGCCCTTGCTGGTCTTCAGGCAGGCTGTCTGCCCCTCGACAACGTCGCCGCCGGGTGAGCGGCAGGTGCAATCGCCATTCGGGCCTGCAGCCATGGCAGGCAAGGCAGTCATCATGACAAGAAGCAAAGATGCAGCAGGTTTTCGCATGCGTGAATGAGAACGCGAAAACGGGGTTTTGTCAAATCACGGGATTCGCCTAGGCAATCACTGCACGAACAGGGTTTTCCAATTTTCGCGCAAAATGTTTTTCTGCACCTTGCCCATGGTGTTGCG
>JAGRLM010000404.1 GCA_020441795.1 Nitratireductor sp. | reverse complement strand
CCGCCGTGAAAGGGCGGTGTCCTGGACCGCTAGACGAAGGGCGCCCGGACTGGCCTTTTGCTGGCCAGACAGTGGCAATCCGGAAACAATGTTTCCCGACGCGGTGGCTGGCTTATAGAGGCGATCAGCGCCAGCATCAACCGTAAAATGACCGGTTTGCAAAACTTTTTCCACACATTGCAGCTTTGCAGCAAACCTTGGATCAGACCCGCTTTTTCTTATTTCTGCGGCATGGGTAATGCCAGTCCCGCACGTCACCGGTATCAATATGCACCGAGTTTGTGCGGCAATAGGTTCCAACGCCGCCACGCCCGTCAATGGTCCGCAAATATTTTGCAAGATCCCATTTCGACACGCCTTCGACCTGAATGTCAGCCGCCTTGCAAAGCATGTGCATCGACTTGCGCGCGCCACCGGCCCTGCGATTTTCGGACGGATTGCGATAGCCGGATGTGACGATCGGCTTCCGGCCATAATGGCGCTCAACCGTACCCAGCAATGCGATCAGTTCGGGTTTGAAACACCCCACTTGCACATGATCGGTCTGGGTAACAATCCCGAGCGGCGACATCCTTGACATCGCGCCAGCCGAGGCAAGTTGCACACCGCCCGAATCCTCCCCCTCCTCATCGTCAGTCGTGCCGAACAGGCTGTTATTGTCCTTTACGCCCGGCAAAGCGGTTGCACTGCCGGCAGTTGCCGAGGCAGTCACGGGAGTGGACGGGGAAAGCGATGCTACCTGCGTCTTTGGCTGCTGTGGTGCTGCCTGGCGTTTTGCAAACAGCGCTTCAAAGAGCGACTTCGGCTTGGCTGGAGGGGCAGAAACCACTGCAGTTGCCACCGGTGCCGGGGCCATTGACGGGGCCATTGCCGGTGCCATTGACGGAGCAGGTGCCGGGGTCTGGACACCTGTTTGGGGTGTTTCAGCAGCCGGATTGGAAGTTGATGCCGCTGCAATCGTATTGCCTGCAATTGCTTCTGGATCGCCGGTTGGCGCAAAGGCCATGGCTATGCCCGTTATATCATTTGTCCGTGGCGCAGGTGTCGGAACAATGGAGGCAAGCGCCACCTCCATTTCAGCAGCATCACTGGCTGGAGTAGTCGTCGGGATGCCCGGTTGCCCGGAGGCCAGTGCTACCTGCGCAGGAGCGGCGAGCGAACCATTGGTCTCGACCGAAGCAACGTCGGATACGCTATTCGCGAGAGCCGCAGAAGACGCATCCGTTTCAGCGACATCAAGCGCTATCGGCTCCATCGAGGATTGCAAAGACTGGGTATCGGAGCCAAGCGGCGCGACGCTGGACACGCAGCCACCCAGCATCAGGAATGCCATGGTGGTCACGATCACCCGACCGGCTCTCGGCTTGGTAACCGTAGACCTGCAGCACAAATCGGCTGCATGCCTGCTCATGACAATGCCACCTGTCCGGCAGCTTCAATTGCCTGTCTCAAACCCCTGTGACCTCGCCTGCATGCGGAGCTTTTGCCCGCTTTACGGTTCTTGTTGTCAATCGCTTCGCGAGAAACGGATTAACGATTCAACTCTTGTTTTCAGGGGCATGGCCAGGATCACCCTCCTGATTGCCCTTCTTGTTTTGGCATCAGACCGGCGATATCGGTGATCTGATAAAGTTTCAATAACGCCGTAAGGCCAATGCCGCAACCACCTTCAGGCCCTGAATTGCCGTATGACAGTTGCCCTTCGCATCTGCCGAATTTCCGGTATCGCCCGCAATCCACCATGAATCCGACCGAAACCGGATTGGCACGAATGCGGCAACAAATTCGGTGGGTTGGTTCACGATCGCGTTTCGGCAGCCGCGCCAGCCGATCTATGGGCGAAATGGGGCAAAAGCGTGTCAGCCGCCAGCCGGCCTGTTGACGGGAATAGCCCTCGCCAATGCCGACTGGCACGCCGTTTCCGTCCTACCAAACGCCGGTATTGGGCATGGAGAGCCACGGCTCGCTTGGCGGCAGCGGATCGCCCTTTTGCAGCAGTTCGATGGAGATGTTGTCGGGCGAGCGAACAAAGGCCATGTTTCCGTCGCGCGGTGGGCGGTTTATTGTTACCCCATTGTCCATGAGGGACTGGCAAAGCTCGTAGATATTGTCGACGGCAAAGGCCAGGTGGCCAAAATTTCGTCCGCCGCCATAGTTTTCCGGGTCCCAGTTGTAAGTGAGTTCCAGGCAGGGTGCCCGCATGGTGGAGGCCATGTCGCCGCTGGTGGTTTCCAGATCGTCGCTGGCTGCCAGGAAAATCAGGGTGAAACGACCCTGTTCACTCTCATAGCGGCGAACTTCATGCATGCCGAGCTTGGCACAATAGAAATCCAGGGATTTTTCCACATCGGTTATGCGAACCATCGTGTGCAGATATTTCATGGTTTTTTCCTTCCTTGCTCTGCCAACCCTATGGCAATCCTCCCCTGCGACGGAAGCCTGACCGGCAAATTTTCCAGCCTTTTCTGATAAATGGGCATTTGCGTACACTACATTGTAGTTTCTCATGGAAAAATGCACGCTGCCCCTTGCGGTAACAGCGTTAACCAATGCTATGATTTGCCAAGAATCAGTATCAGCGTGTCTGCGGCAAGCGAGGGCTCGGCTTATGGGGGCCAGAAACACTCCAGAGAAATGCTATTCCGCCGAAACTTCGGCCGATGACGCTCGTGGAGAGATGTCGGGCGATGTAATTCAGGTCGCCGGTGCCATCAAGTGGTTCGATGTGTCCAAGGGATTCGGCTTTGTCGTGCCGGATGACGACCTTCCCGACGTTCTCATTCACGTGACCTGCCTGCGCAAGGACGGCTACGGAACTGCACTGGAAGGTGCCCGCGTTGTTTGCGAGGCTGTTTGGCGCGAACGTGGCCTTCAGGCGCTGCGCATTCTCTCGATCGATGAATCGACCGCAATCGTTCCTTCCGAGAACCGCCCTGCAAAAACCCATGCCGAGGTCGAACCTGAAAGTGAACTCGAACGGGTTCTGGTCAAGTGGTTCAATCGCACCAAGGGCTATGGCTTTGTGGTAAAGGACAACAAGGACATTTTTGTACACATGGAGACGCTGCGCCGTTTCGGCCTTACCGAATTGCGTCCCGGACAATATGTGCTGGTGCGGTTTGGCAACGGCCCGAAGGGTCTGATGGCTGCTGAAATCTATCCCGATGACGGAAA
>JAGRLM010000403.1 GCA_020441795.1 Nitratireductor sp. | reverse complement strand
AACGAGGCGCAGGCAGCGCTCGACATGCTGGAATCAGTTCACGTCAACTCCATGCTGGAGCGGCAGGAAACAGATGATCTCGATCCTGCGATCAACGTGCTCAACGGCACCATGGAACTTTTCTCGCAGACTTCCGGCCGTCATGGCGGCGTCAGTCTTTGGCTCGTCATGGCACCCAAGGTAATTGACTTCCAGAAGGCCAACGGACAGAGCGAAATCGAAGGGCCGCAGGACGAGATCGACCAGATCGCGCTTGAAAGCAAGGTTGTTCAAAGCAACATTTCCGACCAGTCGATTTTCCGCATGACGCGCCCGGTTATTCTGGGCGAAGGCAGTGCCTCCAATCCGAAATGCGCCTCCTGCCACCAGGCATTGATGGATATCCAGCCTGGCGAAGTGATCGGTGCCTATGCTGCGCGGATCGACCTTTCCGGTGCGATGGCGATATGGAAACAAAAGTCAACCTTCATCATCTTTGCGGGGGCAATGCTGATCGTCTTGATGCTCGGAATGATCGTGGCACTGATCAAGTGGCTGGTGCTGAAACCGATTGACGAACTTGTTCATGCCACGGACAGGATCGCCAACGGAGAAG
Organism: Nitratireductor sp.; assembly: GCA_020441795.1. Classification (GTDB taxonomy): domain Bacteria; phylum Pseudomonadota; class Alphaproteobacteria; order Rhizobiales; family Rhizobiaceae; genus BOKV01. The sequence continues at coordinate 2,925 of JAGRLM010000403.1, read as the reverse complement.
CGGGGGTGGAATTCAAGGGTACCAGGCGCAATGACATGCTGGGCCGTCTTGCCCGGTCACTGAAAGTGTTCCAGGAAAAAATGAACGACCGCATGCGCCTTGAAGTCGATGCTGTCCGCTCGAAAGAGGTTGCCGAGGCAGCCCAGATCGCAGACCGGGCGAAATCCGAATTTCTGGCAAACATGAGCCATGAAATCCGTACGCCGATGAACGGCGTGATGGGGATGGCGGAACTGCTGGCCAAGACCGAGCTCGATGCAAAGCAACGGACCTTCACCGACATCATCGTGAAATCGGGTTCGGCACTGCTGACGATCATCAATGACATACTCGACTTCTCGAAGATCGATGCGGGCCAGATGGAGCTTGATCCCGCACCCTTCCGCCTTGCAGAGGCGATCGAAGATGTGGCGACGCTGGTTTCTTCCAAGGTCGCCGAAAAGGACCTTGAACTTGCAGTCAGGGTTGAACCCGGCTTGCCGGAAATGTTCAGCGGCGATGTCGGGCGCATCCGGCAGATCGTGACGAACCTGCTGGGCAATGCGGTGAAATTCACCGAAAAGGGCCATGTGTTTGTCGATGTTTCCGGCGCGCAGCTTGCCAATGCGGATGGTCAGGCCGATGGCGAGACGGACAATGTCTGGCGGCTGACCTTCCGCATCGAGGATACCGGCATCGGCATTCCTGCCGACAAGAGGCAGCGCGTTTTCGACAAGTTCAGCCAGGTGGACGGCTCGGCGACCCGCAAGCATGAGGGTACGGGACTCGGGTTGGCAATCTCGCAATCGCTGGTCGAATTGATGGGCGGGGAGATCGGCGTCGAAAGCGAGGAGGGCCTGGGGTCAACCTTCTGGTTTGCCATTGACCTGCCAGCGCACGCTTCGGGTACCGCCCGCAAACGGGTACCGCTCGACGTATCTGGTGCGCGCATTCTTGTCGTCGATGACAATGCCGTCAATCGCGCGATCCTGTCGGAACAGATGGCGGCATGGCGCTTTGATGCTGCTGCTGCTTCGTCGGGCCGGGAGGCTCTCGCAGTTGTCGAGGCTGCGCATGAGCGCGGCGTTGCCATAGACTGCATCATTCTCGACTATCACATGCCGGAAATGAACGGCGGCGATGTGGTTGCGGCGTTGCGTAGGTCAGAATCGCAAACCGCCATGGTGACGCAGAACCATATGCCGGTACCGGTGATCATGCTGACATCAGTTGACCAGACCGAGGACGGAAAGTCATTCTCGTCGCTCGGAATTGCGGCGCACCTGACCAAGCCTGCGCGTTCGTCCTTGTTGCTGGAAACCATCATACAGGTGCTCAGCGAGGCCAATGCAAGGAAGCAGGGCGAGGACAGTTCGGCGGAAGCGATTGCTGCGGCACGCATGATCGGCGACTTGCCGACAGCAACGCCGCGGGCAATCAATGACCCGCTTGGTGCTGCCGTGGCTAAAACCGGGCCAACGGATGATCAACGGGATATGTCAGTGGCGGATACAGTGATCGAAAGGCAAGGTACTGACATCCTGATTGCTGAAGACAATGCGGTGAACCGGATCGTCTTCACGCAGATCCTGCAGGCGGCCGGCTGGCGTTTCGAGGTTGCGGAGGATGGCGAGCAGGCGGTGCAAATGTCAGCAGATCTCAATCCGCGGCTCATCCTGATGGATGTGTCGATGCCGAAGATGAACGGCCTTGAAGCAACGGCGGCAATTCGCCAGCGCGAGGCCGATCTGGGTGGGCCGCGCATGCCCATTATCGGTGTCACTGCACATGCACTCAAGGGCGACATGGAACGCTGCCTCGAAGCGGGAATGGACGATTATCTGACCAAGCCCGTCTCACCGGCAAAGCTCGAAGCCAAAATCGTCCAATGGCTCGAACCAGCGGCAATCAGGGCAATTGCAGGGTAGCGCGCTAGCTGGCCACGACGCGCAGTTGTCTGGCCGGCAGTGTCTGCTCCATGGTCAGGGATTCAAGCATCTGTTCCGACACCGGCGGGTGGAAATAGAAACCCTGGAACAGGTTGCATCCGCGCTCGCGCAGGAATTCGACCTGGAAGGGGCTGCCAACATGCTCGGCAACCGTTTCCAGTTCAAGTGCCTGGGCCATGCCGAGAATTGCCTCGATCAGCGAACGGTTGGATTCGCGGTGTTCGATATCCGAAACGAAGGCACCATCGATCTTTACCTCGTTGAACGGAAACTGGTTGAGCTGCGAGAGCGACGAATAGCCGGTGCCAAAGTCATCCAGAGAAAACCGTATGCCGGTCTTTCTGAGTTCGGCCATGTTCTCCGCCACCCTTTTCGGGTCGCGTGCCATCACGTGTTCGGTCAGTTCCAATGTCAAACGCTTTGCGTCAATTCCGGCTTCGCCAATGCGTGCCTTCATCTTGTCGACAAATTCCGGAAGCCGGAATTGCTGCACCGAGAGGTTCACCGACAGGTTCAGTTGCGCCATTTCCGGTTTGCCTGCCCAGCGCGACAGCGTGGTGATGGCATTGGTCAGCACCCATTCGTTGATGTCCATGATGAGGCCGGTCTTCTCAGCCATTGGAACAAATGCGGAAGGAGCCAGCAGGCCGCGTTCGGGATGGTTCCAGCGAACCAGTGCTTCTGCGCCCAGTATGCGACCATTCACATCGACTTGAGGCTGGTATTCGAAGACCAGTTCCTCATTGCGAATTGCGGCGGCAAGGTCGCGTTGCAGCAAATACATGTCCGACACATTGTCGAGATTTTCCGGATCGAAAATCACAAAGCTGTTGCGGCCGCCCTTCTTGGCCTCGTACATGGCAATGTCGGCACTCTTGATGATATCGGTCGCGTTGCGGTTGGTTCCATCAAACACCACCACACCAATGCTGGGTGTCGTGGCATGTTCGATCGTTCCAAGATCAAAGCCGGTGGAGAATTCACGCAATATCTTGTT
>JAGRLM010000402.1 GCA_020441795.1 Nitratireductor sp. | reverse complement strand
GGGCGCATGCGTCGAGGCAGATGGGTTTTTTTGCCTTTGACAGCTGGATGTTCCACGGTCATTGACCGATCAACGAAAACGCCGCCGGCTGGGCCGACGGCGTTTGAATGTCTGGTCGAAACTGCTGTCAGTTGAAGGAAGCGAGCTTCAGGCTGGCTGGTCCGCGAGCGACCTTGCGGCCTTCATTGCGATCCATCATCTCATAGAAATACTGAAGTGAGGCGGTCTGGCGATTGACCGGCGGCAAGATGCCAACCGGAGCGACAATGTCGGACAGGAAGTGGTTACAATTGTACGACCACACCTGATACATCGGCTTTTCGCGTTTGGCCTGGGCAATGCGCTTCAGCAATTTCTCGTAATTTTGCGCATTGAGCGAAACCCGATAGGCACCGACCGGGCGCAGACTGCAATCGGTCATGTCTGGTTTCATGCGGCTGATTTCGGTTGATTTTGCCGGGTTGGCACTGCCATAGCCGCCAATCGGGGCAAGCATGATCAGGTGTTCATCCAGCGGCTCGCCATCAGCGCCAAGACGGCCATAGGCTACATAGACATGGCCAATCGGCAAGGGAGGCGTGTGACGCATGCGCATTTCGATGTAATAGGGGTCACCATTGGTTACCCGCCTGGCATTGATCATCTGCGGCTTGGGGCCCCATCCGCCCTTGCACTGGCCATGATCGATGCTGGCAAAAAGCGGCTTGATGCGCGCTTCTGCCTGGGCCTCGGCAGTGTCAGCTACCGGTTCATCGGCTGATTCCGCCGCCAGTGGCGCTATGACTGCTGAATGGGCTACTTCGACTGGGCGAACCGGCGGCTCTTCCACCAGTGCAGAGACGTTTTCGACCTGCAACTTCTCGACCGAAGCGGTAACAGTTTCCGTATTGTGTCCCGCATCGGGTCCTGCATCTGGAAGGTTGTCATCCTGAGGGGTCAGCATCGAGGTCGGCCCGATTGGGACGTTTACGGTATCAACCAGCTTGCCGTCCTTGTAGATTTCCTTGCGCGCCGTTGGGCCACTCGAACTGGTTGCGGGTCTTGGTTCCGCAGTCGCCTGTGCAGCAGGCGCTGCAGCGACGGGTTTTTCCAGTACCAATCCATCCGCCAGGCTTGATGCGCCGGAAGACATGCATCCGGCCAGAGGTAGGAGCAGTGTGCCGGCAAGTGCCAGAAATCCTGCTGATCTGCGAAGCGCAATTGCGCGGTCTTGTCTGTTTTTCATATTTGTCCACCGGTACTCAACACTCATCCGATGCTCCATGGAAGCAAAGAAGCGTTAACATTAAGAAAATGCTACCCGATGCTGTGAGGGCGGGCATTGAGCAAGCTCAAGCAGCGGCAGTTTTTTCTTTTCATCCGCGCCATGGGCAACAGACCATCAGCGCTTCGCCACGCGGTGGAAGGACCACCGGGCAATGAAGCCAAGGCCAAAGCAGGTGAATGCGGCAGGAAAGGGGAGCGGGTGCGTTTTTTCATGAATATCATCCTAAAGCCGCATTCAGGTCAGGTTCAGGCCGGTTTGTCATGTTTTTTGTCATGGCAACAAGTCTTGGCCATGTTTGGCCAATATCGCTGGGCAACCACAACGAGGAGTTAGGAATGAACAGAATTGTCTTCGGCAGCGCCGGTGCGCTTGCGCTTTTGCTCTCTGCAGCAAGTGTGAATGCCGCTCCGGCCACTCGTATCCAGCCCGCTTTCCAGAGCAATCCTGATCTGGTCAGGGTTCAATTGGACGGAATTGATGCGCGCCCGTCCTCTGAATTGCGCAATCGCGAACTGCGCGACCGGATCGAATTGTTGCGCAGGGCAGTAAGGAACAATATTCCGGGCGCTGATGCCATGTTGCGTGCCGACAGGCAGGAGCTAATGAGTCGGCAGAACGGTACGCAATCTCCACCACAGCAGCCAGTAGCCGAACAGCCAGCACCTGAGCAACCGGTAGCGGAAGAGCCGCGAAAGCGTGACCGCAAGCGTAAGGAGCAACCGGTGGCCGAACAGCCGGTTGTCGAACAGCCGGTTGTCGAACAACCAGCACCACAACAACCAGTTGCGGAAGAGCCGCGGCGGCGTGACCGCCAACGTGCCGAGCAGC
>JAGRLM010000401.1 GCA_020441795.1 Nitratireductor sp. | reverse complement strand
GCATCGATTTCACGGTCGGTTATCGGCGCACCAAGCATTCGGGTCAGACGCTTGGAGGCCGCGATTGCGCCAGGTGCCGCTGCAAGGCAGGGCGTAATTTCGGCTTCGACAGCGCCATCAAGTGCTTCGGGGGAAACCTGCCTGGAAACCAGTCCGAGTGACACAGCCTCGCTTGCCGGAAACAGGCGCGCCGACATGAAAATGCGGCGCGCATGGCCTTCCCCGATTCGCGCCATCACATAGGGCGAGATCGTTGCCGGAATAAGGCCCAGCCGTGTTTCGGTCAGACCAAACCTTGCAGTGTCGACAGCAATCGCCACATCGCATACCGATATCATGCCAAGCCCGCCACCAAAGGCGTTGCCATGAACCTTGCCGACCAGGAATTTCGGCATTTCGTTGAGTGCCCTCAGCATCATTGCCAGCTTGCGTGCCTCGTCCATCCGGCTTTGACGGCTCGCGCTGAATTGCTGCTTCATCCAGGAAAGATCACCACCGGCACAAAAGCTCTCGCCCTCGGCGGAAAGCACAACCGCGCGGATATTGTCATCGCGACCCAGGAGGCCAGCCGCTTCGGTCAGTTCCGCAATCATCAGTGCTGAAAGTGCATTGTGCTTTTCGGGGCGCGCAAGAATGAGATTGGCAACACCCTCGCTTGCCGCCATGACGCGGATGGTTTCAAACTTCATGCTGTTTCCCTCCTCAGCGACCTGGCAAATTGCGCGGCCTCGGCGAGCAGGTCTGCATCAAGGCCGGTCACATATCCTTTGGCGGCCAGCAATTCATTGACAGCAATCGTGTCGACATTGCCCCTGGCGCCCGGGGCATAGGGGCATCCGCCCAGTCCGCCCACTGCGGCATCGAAGCAACGCAAACCGCGCTCGATGCTGACGGCGATATTGTCGAGCGCCCTGCCCTTAGTGTCGTGATAATGCCCTGCAAGCCTTTCTGCCGGAACGCGGGCAAGCACTGCATCGAGCATCGCCGAGATCGTTTCCGGAGTGCCGTGGCCAATGGTGTCGCCAAGCGAGATTTCATAACAACCCATCGCCAGCAAGCGCGCTGCAACGCTCGCAACCGCATCGGGGGCGACCGGCCCCTCATAGGGGCAATCAGTGACACATGAGACATAACCGCGAACCGGGATGCCGTCCGCCTTTGCGGCTTCGACAATTGGCGCGAAGCGCTCGAAGCTTTCCTCGATCGAGCAGTTGATGTTTTTCTGGCTGAAGCTCTCAGAGGCGGAGCCGAAGATCGCCACTTCGTCCGCCCTTGCAGCACGGGCGCCCTCATAGCCCTTCATGTTCGGCGTGAGCGCCGTATAGGCAATTCCTGCCTTGCGGCTGATTCCCGCCATCACCTGTGCTGCGTCAGCCATTTGCGGCACCCATTTGGGCGACACGAAACTTGCAGTTTCAATCTTGGAGAAACCGCAGGCCGATAACAGGTTCACCAGTTCGATCTTGTCTGGTGTCGGCACAAAGCGCTTTTCGTTTTGCAGGCCGTCGCGCGGGCCCATTTCGAAGATTGTTACCCGTTCGGCCATGGTCAGTCCGCCGCTTCCAACTGGAGAAGGACAATGCCCTCATTGACCTGATCACCTGTGGATACGCCCACCGAGGCTACAACGCCATCACGCGGGGCCGCCAGGCTGTGCTCCATTTTCATGGCTTCGAGAATGATCAACGGCTCGCCCCTTGCCACCTTCTGTCCGGCAACCGCGCCAACATGGCGGACCAGTCCCGGCATCGGCGAAATCACACTATCGCCCGAATGGGCGTCTGCCGCGTCACCATCAAGGGGATCCGGTATTGCAAATTCGAATGACCCGGCATCATTCATGATGGCAACATGGCCCGGCCATGCAGCCAGTGTGAAAGCGAAGAACCCCTCGCTGCTCCGCAATTCAACCAGGTCATTGGCAATGGTCGTTGTCGCCGTGACAAGTCCTGCGGGTGTCTCAACCTTCCAGCCTTTCCCTTCGGGCGTGACACGCAGGGAGACGGCTTCCCCGGCATGGACCAGCCCGACCTCCCAGGAAAAGGGTTGCCACAGGGAAAATCCCGGCGCAACGCCAACCAGACCGAGTGCGTGGAGAGAAGCGACAGCCCAGACTTCAGCCGTTGCTTCCGGTTCACGCACCAGCGTGTCGATATCACGGGCAATCAATCCCGTATCGACATCACCGTCCGCAAAGCCCTGATGGCCTGCAAGCGCTCGCAGGAAGGCCAGATTTGTCACTGATCCGGCAATGCGGCTGGCATCAAGCGCCTCACCAAGGGTGGCAAGCGCTGACGCACGGTCAGGTCCGCCCGTGATCAGCTTGGCGATCATCGGATCATAGAACGGGCTTATGGCATCGCCCTCGACGACGCCCGAATCTATGCGGCTGCCTGCCGGGAAATGCAAATGATGCAGGGTGCCTGTCGCGGGCAGAAACCCCTTGGGCACATCCTCGGCATAGATGCGTGCCTCAAAGGCATGGCCGCACAGTTCGATCTCGTCCTGCAGTCTGGGCAGGCGCTCGCCGGATGCCACACGCAATTGCCATTCAACGAGATCGAGGCCAGTAATCGTCTCCGTGACCGGATGCTCGACCTGCAGGCGGGT
>JAGRLM010000400.1 GCA_020441795.1 Nitratireductor sp. | reverse complement strand
ACCATGATACCGGTATTGGCTGGCAGTTTCATGCTGGCTGGCCTTCACCGGCGGTCTCGTCAGCGGCTTCGTCAGCCTCTGTTTCGCTGGCCTCGGCGGTTTCCTCCGCCTCTTCCTCGTCCCGGGGAAGCAATGCCAGCGCGGCAGCACCTGCTGCACCCGCCAGGCCAAGTACGATGCCGATCCAGTGGCTATGGCCTGCAAGCTCGCCAATATGCCCGAGATGCGCATGTGCAGCCGCTGGCACCAGCGCAACGGCAGTACTGCCTGTCAGGATCGTCAAAACTTTTTTCATGCCGGTTTCCCATCAAAAGCCAGTTGCAGGAATGGGCGCATCCCCCGGCAAGGCCGGGAGGCGAAAAACCGGTTGGTGACGAGCACCAGACAGCCCCGGACTTGGTTCCCTGCATGGGTCAACCGCACCGGGATCGGTTTCAGCCTCTTGTCCGCATGGCGGGAAGGCACCGTCTCAAGCGCCGGAAACTAGACGCCGCAGGCCGGGACGTCAAACGCAATCACGGCAGGTGCAGGCGCGATTTGGACATATCCACTCTCAAAATCGGCGCCAGCACCTTCTGCCCCCAGGTTTTCGGACTTGCTGAAAATTTGCCAGCGCGTGAGCGCCTTTGTCCTTGTGTATGACAGTTGTGCTGATAGGGTTACGCTTCCTGAATATCAGGGGCAAAACCGTGACGGTCAGTCAGGCTGGCGCGGAAACAAAACAATCATGGAGGCAAGACCTATGGGCGTATTTACAAGTGCTCTCAAGACCCTGGCCGGTGCTGCGCTGGTAGCTGCAGCGCTTGGCGGAAGCGCAATTGCGCAAGACATGAAGTTCTTCACCATCGGTACCGGCGGCACCGGAGCAACCTACTATCCGGTGGGTGGCGTAATCGCCAACGCGATTTCGAATCCGCCAGGCTCCCGCCCCTGCGATGAAGGCGGTTCATGCGGTGTGCCTGGCCTGATTGCCTCGGCAGTGTCTTCACGTGGCTCGGTCGACAACATCAACGCCATTGCCTCGGGCTTGCGCGATTCAGGCTTCGTTCAGTCCGATGTCGCGTCTTGGGCCTATACCGGCACCGGAACAATGGAAGGCAAGCCTGCCGTGAGCGACCTGCGCGCCATTGCAGCCCTGTTTCCCGAGCATATCCACCTGATTGCCGGCAAGGATAGCGGCATCAATTCCATCGCCGACCTGAAGGGCAAACGCGTATCGCTCGATGAGCCGGGATCGGGCACCCGCGTTGACGCGCAATTGATCATCGAGGCCGCAGGCCTGAAGCTCGAAGACATGAGCGTAGAGGACCTCAAGCCCGGCCCGGCGGCAGAAGCGCTGCAGAACGGCAAGCTCGATGCCTTCTTCATCGTTGCCGGCTATCCGACCGGATCGGTGGTTGAACTTGCTTCATCCACCCCGATCAAGCTGGTGGCAATCGATGGCGATGCCGCAAAGGCGCTCACCGACAAATATGGCTTCTTCTCGCAGAGCGATATTCCGGCAGGCACATATGAAGGTGTTGACGCTGTTTCCACTGTCGCCGTCGGCGCGCAATGGGTAACAAGCGCAAAGCAGCCGGAAGAACTGATCTATGAGATCACCAAGGCATTGTGGAACGACAACACCCGCAAATTGCTCGATGTCGGCCATGCCAAGGGCAAGGCCATCACCAAGGAAACAGCACTTTCGGGCATTGGCATTCCGCTGCATCCCGGTGCAGAGCGCTTCTACAAGGAAGCCGGCCTGCTGAAATAGGCCGATACGAAACCTGGCCCGGGCGCCTGTTCGCCCGGGCCTTTTTCCACGCCGGGCGGCATTGGGGGCATGAATGAACAACGGGACTGACAACGCTCTGGATCTGGAGCTGGACGCCGCCAAGCTTGACGAGATCGAGCGCAAATACGATCCCGAAACCGCCTTCCGCCCAACGGGCCCGAAACTGGCTATCGTGATATCGACGGCCCTTGTGGCAATGTCGGTCTATCACTTCTACGCTTCCGGCTTCGGCCTGATGCGCGAACTGACCCATCGCGGCATCCATATTTCCTTCGTCCTTGGGCTCACCTATCTGCTCTTTTCCTGGCGCAAGTCTGACGGGGTAACGCTGCCCAAAGCTGCATGGTTCCGCTTCGACGGTGTCGCGGTGATGGATATCGTCTTCAGCCTGCTGGCAATTGCCTGCGCGCTGTACTTGCCCTTGCTGCCGCCTGAAATGGTTGCCGACCGTGTAGGCAATCCATCGCAACTCGATGTCCTGATGGGCACAGGCCTGCTCTTGCTGACGCTGGAAGCAACAAGGCGTTCGGTTGGCCCCACCCTTCCCGCAATTGCGATCCTCTTCATTCTGTTCGCGGTTTTCGGACCCTGGGCTCCCGGCGCGCTCAAGCATGGCGGCACCAGCTGGCTCGGCCTCATCAACCACCTCTACATGACCAATCAGGGCATATACGGCATCGCCATCGGCGTCATGGCGCAATATGTTTTCCTGTTCATCCTGTTTGGCGTCCTGGCCACCCGCATTGGCCTTGGCCAATTATTCATTGACCTCGCCATGGTCATTGCCGGGCGGTTCTCTGGTGGCCCCGCCAAGGTCGCCATCTTTTCCTCTGCCTTCATGGGCACGATTTCGGGCTCTTCCATCGCCAATACGGTGACGACCGGCGCCTTGACCATTCCCGCCATGAAACGCGTTGGCTATCCGGCGCATTTTGCTGCAGCGGTGGAAGCAACCGCCTCCACCGGCGGCCAGATCACGCCGCCAATTCTGGGGGCTGCCGCCTTCATCATGGTCGAATATCTGGAGATCCCGCTGCGCGACATTCTCGCCGCAGCGCTGTTTCCAGCCCTGCTTCACTACTTCGGCATCTTCATCATGGTGCATCTCGAGGCTAAGAAGCTTGGCTTGCGCGGGCTGAAGGCCAGCGAATTGCCAAAGGCCACGCTGGTACTGCGCCAGCACTGGATGTCGCTCATTCCGCTGATCATTCTGGTCTATCTGATCCTGAGCGGGCGCACCCCGGATTTTGCGGCTGTATACGGCATCATCGCCTGTGTCGTGGTGGGATTCCTCAATCCGGTCAACAGGCTGACCATTCCCGATCTATGGAATGGCCTTGCAGCAGGCGCCAAGAACACCATTGCCGTCGGTGCTGCTGCCGCCTGCGTAGGCATCATTGTCGGCGTCGTGACGCTTACCGGTGTCGGCTTCCGCCTTGGTTATGTGGTGGTGCAGACAGCATCCGACATTGGCGGGATTGCCAGTTCCATCTGGCCACTGTCCTGGTTCACCGTCACACAATGGGCCTTGTTCTTTTCGCTGATCCTGATCGCGATCTCCTGCATCCTGATGGGCGCAGGTATCCCCACCACCGCGACCTATATCATCCTGGTTGCAGTCGCTGCCCCGGCACTGGCACAGTTGCAGGTTCAGCCGCTGGTCGCCCACTTCTTCGTGTTCTATTACGGCGTTCTGGCTGATATCACCCCGCCCGTGGCTCTGGCTGCCTATGCCGCTGCCGGCATTGCCGGGTCCAATCCCTTCCAGACCGGCAATACCGCGTTCAGGCTCGGCATTGCCAAGGCGCTGGTCCCGTTCGTGTTTGTCTATTCCCCGTCTTTGCTGCTGGTTGCCGATGGCTTTACCTGGGCTGCATTCACAGTGACCCTGATCGGTGCGATGATCGGCATCTCGCTGATCGGGACGGCCTTTTCCGGCTTCCTGCTGGCACCCCTGTCGAAGCCACAGCGTTGGTGGACCGGCTTGACGGCAATGTTCTTCATCGCGCCGGGACTGTCCACCATGGCTGTCGGGGCATTGCTATTTGCGCCAATCCTGTTCCTGCAATGGCGCGCATACCGGGCAGCCAGCTAGCTTCAGCCTTCGCGCGCCTTGCGAATATCTTCAGCCGTCAGACCAAGAATGTCGGCAGTGTTGCGGATCAGTTCCACCTCATGCTCGTGCAACTCATCATCAGACTTGGCAATAGACAACATGTGGACCAATAGCGAACGCTTGCGCTCCAATGGCAGTTCCGTAAACATCAGCGCGGCCTGGCTGGCACTGGTCTCGTAGCCATAGTCCTTGAGATATTGCAACACCTTCGGCACATCCTCCTCCGGAATGCCAAATGCGGTATCGCAAAGCCGGGTGAAGTTCTCCATTTCCTGCTCCAGCAATTCGCCATCGGCAAACATCATGCGGACGAGCAACACAAGTTCGCAAGTCAGTTCGATATCTTCCGAAACCATCCGAACAGACTTGTTGCCTTCGACAAATTCCATCAGGTTTTGAAGCAGCGATTTCGCCATTGTGATTTCCCACCCCGATTGCAGTGATTCCAATCTAGTGCAATTCCGGCTTCGACGGTATCGGCAAAGCCGATTTCTTTGCCACGCCGCTACCAACCGGTAAAGCGCTGCGCCGAATAGGGCGCAACATCGCAAAACGGCGTTTGCCCTGTGATCATCTGCGCCAGCAGCATGCCGGTTGCCGGACCAAGCGTCAGGCCGTGATGGGCATGGCCGAAATTTAGCCAGAGACCGGGGATCCCCGGCGCAGCACCAATCACCGGCAGCATGTCGGGAAATACCGGACGGGAGCCCATCCATGGCCGGTCTTCGACTGCATCGCCGAGCGCCACAAGTTCCCTCGCCCTTGGCAGCGTCATTGCCACCTGCACAGGGTTGAACGGCGCATTCTGCACAGCAAATTCTGCCCCGGTCGTCAGCCTGATCCCGGCAGCCATGGGTGCAAGCACGAAGCCATTGTCGCTGTCGAGAACCGGGCGGTTCAAACCACCATTTCCCACCGGCCGGAAATGCTGATGGTAGCCGCGCTTGATCCCCATCGGCAACTTCAATCCCAATTGGTCGAGCAGCGGCTTCGACCAGGGCCCAAGCGCAATGATAGCCTGATCCGCCTTTGTTTCTCCAAGCGAGAACCCGCCCGGACTGCGCCGGATATTGCCTGCGTCGCCCTGAACGAAATGACCGCCCAATGTTTCGAACAATCGGGCATAGGCCTTGCACAAGGCGCCCGGATCCCGAACCGTCCAGGGATCGCGATAATGAATGACGGCCTCTGCCCGTGTCGTATCGAGATGCGGTTCCAGTTTCGCCAGTTCCTGCGATGTCACGAAATCTGCATCAATTCCAAGCGCGGCCAGATCCTTCAGTTCCGCCTCTGCACTTGCAACACCCGAAGAGCCGCGCAACAGGTTCAGCCAGCCACCCCTGGAAATCAGCTCCATCCCTCCTGCTTCTGCAGCAAGGGCTTCATGGCTTGTCAGGCATTGCTCGAAAAGCGGAATATTGGCTTCCAATGTTCGGCGCGCCGAGGCTGGATTGGATGAGCGCAAATAGCGCAGCAGGAATGGGGCAATCCTTGCCAGTGAGCCAAGCTGGTATTGTGCCTCCGGCTTCAGGTTGAAGGCATAGGGTAAGAGCTTTTGCAGGGAACGCGGAAACAGATAGGGATGCACGCCCTCGCGCTGGATGATACCGGCATTGCCATGGCTGGTTTCTTCACCGGGTCCGCGCCGGTCGATCAGAACCGTCGAAAGACCGCGCTTTTGCAGGTGTATGGCTGTCGATATACCGACAATCCCCGCACCAAGAACCATCACGTCAAAATGCTGCGCTGCAGCCATGTGTCAAACTCTCCAGGAAACCAGCAAAACCCCTGCCAGTATCAGCGCCACGCCTAGCCAGTTCGCAGGCGCGAGCTTCTCCCCGAGAAACACCACGCCAAAAATTGCCACCAATACGATCGACAACTTGTCGAGCGGTGCGACGCGCGCGGCATCTCCGAGCTTCAACGCCCGGAAATAGGCTAGCCAGGATGCACCGGTCGCCAGCCCTGACAGCGTCAGGAAAAGCCATGTCCTGCCACTGAGCTGGCCTGGCGATTGCCATTTGCCGAGCACGCTCAGCATGACCAACAGGACTGCCGCGATGATGAGTGTGCGAATGAAGGTGGCGTAATCGCTGTCAACATTCTCGATGCCGACCTTGGCGAAAATCGCCGTAAGCGCAGCAAAGATTGCGGCCAGTATTGCCCAGAATTGCCAGCTTTGCGTGAGCGGCATGTCAGAACTCCACACCTACCTGTGCCTTTACGCCGGAACGGAACGGATGCTTGATCATTTCCATCTCCGTAACGAGATCGGCGAACTCAATCAGCTCATCCTTGGCATTGCGCCCGGTGATGATGACATGTTTCATCTCCGGCTTGGACTTGAGGAACTCGATGATCTCGTTGATATCGAGATAGTCATAGCGCAAAACGATGTTCAGTTCGTCAAGCAGAACCATGTCGAGTTTCTCGTCCATGATCATCGCCTTGGCCTTTTCCCAGGCGCCAGTTGCGGCCGCGATGTCGCGCGAGCGGTCCTGCGTTTCCCAGGTAAAGCCCTCGCCCATTGTCGCCATCTCGACCTGATCGGGAAAGGCTTCCAGCACCTTGCGTTCGCCGGTTCCCCACTTGCCCTTGACGAATTGCACCACGCCAACCCGCATGCCATTGCCGATGGCACGGAAAACCATGCCGAAAGCCGCCGTGGATTTGCCCTTGCCCTTGCCGGTATGCACCATCAC
>JAGRLM010000399.1 GCA_020441795.1 Nitratireductor sp. | reverse complement strand
ATACCCGCCCGCATGCAGCGCAAGGCGGCGGGAGATTTGCGCCAGCGCGTCACCAACGCGCTGGTTGATGCCGGTCTCACCTATGAAGGCGCGAAGGAATACTGGACGCCGCGACGCCTTGTCCTCGACATTCGCGGCCTGACGGCTCGTTCCGCCGACATTCGCGAAGAACGCAAGGGCCCGCGCACCGATGCTCCGCAGCAGGCGATTGACGGTTTTTTGCGTGGCACAGGCCTTTCTTCGATTGACGAAGCGACCGTCCAGACGGACCCGAAAAAAGGTTCGTTCTATGTTGCGGTGATCGCCAGGCCGGGGCGTGACGCGAAGGATATCATCGCCGAGGCGCTTCCATCCATCATCCGTGAATTTCCATGGCCAAAGTCCATGCGCTGGGGCGAAGCATCGCGTGAACCGGGATCGCTGCGCTGGGTTCGCCCGTTGCAATCGATTGTCTGCACCTTCGGCCCCGAAACCGAAGAGCCGGAAGTGATCCCGTTTGAGGTTGATGGGCTTGTCGCGGGCAATGTCACGCGCGGCCATCGCTTCATGGCACCTGACGCCTTCACCGTGAAGCGCTTCGACGACTATGCCGCCAAACTCGAAGCAGCAAAGGTTGTTCTCGACGCGGAACGCCGCAAGGAAATCATCGCGAATGACGCCCGAAATCTTGCTTTCGCGCAAGGCTTCGAACTGGTCGAGGATGAGGGCCTGCTGGAGGAAGTCTCCGGCCTGGTGGAATGGCCGGTCGTGCTGATGGGGGAATTCGAGGAAGCCTATCTGGCGCTGCCTGATGAGGTAACGCGGCTGACGATCCGCGAAAACCAGAAATGTTTTGTCCTGAAGGCGCGGGGGAGCGAGAAGCTGGTCAACCGTTTCATGCTGATTTCCAACATCATTCCATCCGATGGCGGCAAGGAAATTGCGCGCGGCAATGGCAAGGTTGTTCGCGCCCGCCTGTCTGATGCACGCTTCTTCTGGGAAAGCGATCTTCAGCTGGCGAGGTCCGCTGATGGCTTTGACAAGTGGATCGCAAATCTCGACACGGTGACCTTCCATGCTAGGCTCGGTTCGCAGGGCGATCGGGTCAAGCGCATTGTCGAACTCGCTGGCGAACTGGCGGCTGTTACCGGCGCCAATCCTGAAAACGCGAAGCGCGCTGCATTCCTCGCCAAGGCAGACCTGCAATCGGCCATGGTGTTCGAATTCCCGGAATTGCAGGGCCGCATGGGAAGGCTCTATGCCGAGGCCGCGGGCGAGAAGGATGCAGTTGCGCTGGCAATCGAAGAACATTACAAGCCGCTCGGCCCGACCGACGATGTGCCGTCGAGCCCGGTTTCTGTCACCGTGGCGCTTGCCGACAAGCTCGACACTCTTGTTGGCTTCTGGGCCATCGACGAAAAGCCGACCGGCTCGAAAGACCCTTACGCGCTGCGCCGCGCCGCGCTTGGCGTGATCCGTCTCGTTATAGAGAACGGGGTGCGGCTTCGCCTGGCTACAATAATCAAGGCTGTTTATGCATTGATGCCTAGCCATGCTCCCGGCAACACGGCAGAAAAAGTGGCAGCAGACCTCCTGTCCTTCTTCCATGACCGCCTGAAGGTCTTCCTCAAGGATCGTGGCATCCGCCATGACGTGATTGACGCCGTGCTTTCCGAAAACAGCGACGATCTGCTCATCATTTCGCTGAAGGCTCATGCCCTGCAAAATCTGGTCAATTCAGAGGACGGTACCAACCTGCTGCAGGGTTACAAGCGCGCGGCCAACATTCTGGCTGCCGAGGAAAAGAAGGGCACGAAAATCGCTGACAGCGTTTCCCCGGAACTGTTTTCCGGCGAGGAGGAGCGTGCGCTGTTCGAGACACTCGGCGATGTCGAACTGCTCGCCTCGCAGGCGATTGCCGATGAGAATTTCGAAGCGGCCATGACGAGGCTCGCAAGCCTGCGCGCCCCGATTGATGCTTTCTTCGAAAAGGTGCTGGTCAATGATCCCGATGAAGCGGTTCGTGGCAACCGCCTCGCATTGCTTTCCCGCATTCGCGCCGCAACGGCTACGGTAGCTGATTTCTCGAAGATCAATGGCTAACCACAAGAGGCTTTCATGGTGAAGACTGTTATCGCGCGCGCGGCAATTCTGGTTCTGGCTGCAATTGCTACAGGCTGTACAAGCAGCGGCGACACGCTGTCTTCAGCGTCCAGTTCCACACCGCAGATCGACCCGAATTCAACCATGCGTGATGGTTTGCAAACTGTCCGTTACACGGCAGACGACGGCCAGGTTTTCGGCATCTTGTTCCGGTATGACCCGTTGTTGCGTGGATATGGCGTGGATTTCACCCGTGAAGGAACCCCGCTCAGCAATGATTCCACGGATGATGCGCTGGTTCAAAACACCATCCGCGAATATTTCGGCAGGAACATCTGCTCCGCCGGATATTACCCCGGACTGCTGGGTGGTGACTTCTACGGTTCGCGTGGCGATGGCCGCTGGGTCGCGAAGGTCAAGTGCACCACAAAACAGCAGGCACCGATGCAAGGCTGATCGCTAAAATCTTAGCAGCTCCGTTATCGGGAATTTTCCGATTTGGTGTCACATTGCGTGTGAAGATGATCTAACGGGGGATCAAATGACCACTCAGGTTTCTGCCAAGAATACAGCTCGTCGCGCATTTTCTGACAATGGTCCGCTGCGCCATGCTCTGGTCAGTGTGCTTATTCTTTTCGGTTTGATTGGCGGCTATTTGTCATGGAAAGCGCTGTTCGCGTTCAATCCGGTCATGGCTTCGCTGTATTCGGTGCTGGCGCTGGTCGCATTCTGGGGTACCTGGACCCTGTACAAGACAGGCAGGAAAGCCGAGCTTTCCGAATAGGTCTATCCGAAGGCCACGGTTGCCAGAACGACGGTGGCGAGGAAGCTTGCCGCCGCAACCACATGAACATTTGCGAGCCACTTCGGCGGGCCACCGCGGCGTGCCCAGCCCGGTGCCATGAAATTCACAAACAATATGATCGCCAGCAGTAGCAGGGCCAGTGCAAGCTTTGCGTGAAATGCCGGGCCTGGCACCCAGCCATACCGCATGAATGTCATAAGCAGCCCGGTAACCCACAAGGTGACAATCGCGCCCAGTGCCGAGAGGCGGTAGAGTTTGCGAAGCATGTTGGTGAAGCCCGGCGCGTCCAGATCATGTGGCCCCTTCGACAGCATCAGGTAGACATTGCCGAGGCTTGCCACCGAACCGAAGGCCAGTGCCAGCAGATGCAGTGCCTTGAGTGTAGTGAAGATCATTTATCGTCCCCGAACTTGCCGTGCCGGCCTTCCCCGCCCGAAAACCGCGCTGCGCCTGAAACCGTCTCGCCTGTAGCGATGGTCCGCATTCCCAATGCTGTTTCATGACGGATCGCAGCCTCCGTGTCGAGGCTCCATTGATCCAGCACCGATTGCCTGTCATGGCGCATGCAGATTTGCGGAAAGGCCGCGATTTCCCTTGCGAGCTCCAAGGCATGTTCGAGCGCCCGTCCTGAAGGCACAACACGATTGATCAGCCCGATGGAATGCGCTTCCTCTGCGCCCACCGGCCGACCCGTCAGTATCAGATCCATTGCCCGCGACTGACCGATGAGCCGGGGCAGGCGGATGGTTCCCATGTCGATCAGCGGTACGCCGAAGCGGCGGCAGAAAATCCCCATGACGCCGTCTTCAGCCATGATCCTCAAGTCGCACCACAAGGCGAGTTCCATGCCTCCGGCAACTGCATGACCCTCGATAGCTGCAATCACCGGCTTTGAAAGTTGCAGCCGCGAAATCCCCATGGGAGCAAGCGTGTTGATGCCGCCTTCTTCCAGCGGATTGCTGCCTTCTCCCCCAGCCAGCGCCTTGAGGTCAGCACCTGCGCAAAATGCGCTACCATTGCCGGTGAGAATGGCCACATCGCTGCCCGCGTCCCGGTCAAAGGCCGTGAACGCCTCAAACAATGCCCGCGCCGTCTCGCCATTCACGGCATTGCGCCGGTGAGCGCGATCAATCGCGATGACACGAATGCGCCCGTGATCGGTGATTTCGACCGTACCGCCCATGTCGCTCATACCGCTCGCCATCCGATATCCCGCCGGCAGAAGCCCTCCGGCCAGTCAATGGCGTCAACCGCTGCATAGGCCCTTGCCTGCGCCTCTCGCGCATTGCTGCCCGTCGCCGTTACATTCAGTACGCGGCCGCCATTGGCAACGATTTGGCCATCGCGCTCTGCAGTTCCAGCATGGAATATCAGCCCACCCATGGCTTCAGCTGCCTCGATGCCTGATATGGTGCTGCCCTTTTCATAAGCGCCGGGATAGCCCCTGGCCGCGAGCACTACCGTCAGCGCGGTTTCATCCGACCATTCGGCGTCAGCGCTCATCAGATCACCATTGATCGCGGCGAGCATCAACTCCACGATGTCACTCTTCAGTCGTGGCATCAGCACCTGGCATTCCGGAT
>JAGRLM010000398.1 GCA_020441795.1 Nitratireductor sp. | reverse complement strand
TGATGACCTCGATGGCGCTGACCCGTGAAACAGAGCGCGGAACCATGGAAAATCTGCTGGCCATGCCCGCCAGCCCGACGGAAATCATGATCGGAAAGATATTGCCCTATCTGGTCGTTGGCGCAGTGCAGGTGACAGTGGTGCTGGTCGCCGCCAAGACGCTGTTTTCCGTTCCCTTCTTCGGCGGCTTGCCGCTGTTGCTGTCGGGGATCCTGGTATTCGTCCTCGCTCTGGTATTGCTTGGCTACGCGATATCCACGGCCGCAAGGACCCAGATGCAGGCGATGCAATTGACGTTCTTCTTCTTCCTGCCATCCCTGCTGCTGTCGGGATTCATGTTTCCGTTTCGCGGCATGCCTTATTGGGCGCAGACACTGGGCGAATTGTTTCCGCTTACCCATTTCCTTCGCGTTATTCGTGCTGTCATGCTCAAGGGTGCAGAATGGAACGCTGTAGCCTTTGAAATGTGGATGCTGATTGCATTCGTCGCTGCCTATGCAACGCTTGCCTTGCTGCGCTTCCGCACCACGCTGGACTGACAGGGGAACCGGAAGTTGACAGCCCTTTACGACACCATTGGCCTAAACTATGCGCAGTTGAGGCGTCCCGACACCCGCATTGCCAACCGGCTTGACCGCGCTTTGGGCGATGCCCGGAGCGTGCTCAATGTCGGTGCGGGCGCAGGCTCTTACGAACCCGCCAATCGTGAGGTAACGGCTGTCGAGCCCTCGGCGAAGATGATCGCGCAACGCGTTGCTCCCGCTGCTGCACTTGTTCAGGCGTTTGCCGAGGAGCTTCCTTTCGAGGACAGCTCCTTTGACGCATCAATGGCAGTGCTGACCATCCATCACTGGCAAGACAAGGAAAAGGGTGTGAGGGAGATGCGTCGCGTGACTCGTGGCCCAATGGTCTTTCTCACCCATGATCCGGCCTTTCGCGGTTTCTGGCTGACCGAATACCTCCCGCAATTGATCGCACTCGATGACGGCAAGATGCCGCCGCTTGCGGATTTCGGCGAATGGTTGGGCGATGTGGTGATAGAGCCGGTACCCGTTCCCCATGATTGCACGGACGGTTTCCTGGCTGCCTATTGGCGTCGCCCTTCGGCCTATCTGGATGATCGGGTCAGGGCCGCCATTTCGCCCTTTTGGGCGTTGGGAGATATCTCTGAAATATTGGCCCAACTCAAAGCAGACCTGAATGACGGAAGCTGGGCGCTCCGCCATGCAGATATGCTCGAACGCGATTCACTCGATTGCGGCTATCGACTGGTCATTGCACGATAGCGCTGAGCCGACACTTCACTCAGCGTGACATCAGCACGGGCACCATCATCGAGCTCAGCATGGTCCGGGTCGCTCCGCCAAACAGCATCTCGCTGACGCGCGACCTGCTATAGGCACCCATGACCAGCATGTCCGCACCGGTCTCGGAAATCCGGTTCTCGATTGCCTCGCCCACCGGAATCCCGCCTGAAGGCTGGTTCACAACCTCCGCCTTGATGCCATGACGTTCCAGAGATACCGCAATATCGGCACCCGCCATGGCCGCCGAATGCTCGTCGTTTTCCTGCGGATCAATCAACAGGATTTCAACGCTCTTTGCCTTTTTCAGGAACGGAAGTGCATCAAACACTGCCCGCGCAGCTTCCTTCTTGCCATTCCAGGCAATGATGATGCGGTCCATCTTCAGCGGTGGTGTCCAGGTATAAGGGATCATCAACACCGGACGCCCGGTCTCGAACAGCAGCGCTTCCAGATTGATTTCGCCTGATTCGGGATGATCGGGATCAGCTTGTTGTGCGACCACGATATCGGCGCTGAAAGCACTGGTGATCGCATTGATGGCGCTGTCTCCCGAAAAGCTTTCGAAGCCGCGCCATTCGCCCGAAACCAGTTCGCCTTCGCATGCCTTTTCAAAGCTCTCGCCGAGCTCAGCCATGCGCTTGCGATTGGCTTCAGCTATGCCGGTGTCATAGGGAATGCCCTCCATGCCGATTGCCGGCACATAGGCAGCCGGCGACGGTTCGGAATGCGTGCCAATGACATGCCCCTTGTCGATACCAGCTACACCGGCAGCAGCGCGGACAACACGCTGCAAATCTTCTTCGCCCCTGATAACTGCAACTACGGTCTTGGGATCCATCACAACCTCCATCTGGTTCCGGCATTGCACCTTCAGTCAACATCGGCCGAACGTGGATGCGCAAACAAGTTCGCAGGTCATACCGTCATTCGGCTTTTGGAAGCACGGAATGATTCAACCCGCATTGTCACGATCAATGTGGCCCAGTAGTGATCGGCGGGCATTGATCCCGGTCAACATGGAAGCTGACAACACTCAGAAAAGCGTACCCTGATTTTCCGGACCATCCTGGCGTTTTGCCGGTTTTGCCTTGGGCGCTGGTGCATCACCCGATACGGCGACGGCAGAAACCGAACCATCCCGCAACTGCACCGAAAATGCATCGCCGCTTCTGATCGCTGCCGCTCGTGTAACGGGAGTGCCACCGGCATCGCGCACCAGCGCAAAGCCGCGCTCCAATACCCGCTCATGCGACAGGCTGGCAATCAGCCGCCAGCCCTGGTCAAACCGTGCACGCGCTCGCTCAACCCGCGCGATGAATGCCCGCTCGCTGCGCCTTTGCAAGACCTCCAGCCGCTCGCTCTGGCGTTCAATCCGCTGCCGTCGACTTGCCTGCATGCGTATTTCAAGCGTCGCCACCTTGTCGCGACTGCGTTCGATCCCTGCCTTGATGCCGCGCCACGACAGCCTGCTTTCAACACGCACCAGCCTGTCGCGTTTTGTGCGGGCGGCCATCATCAGGCCGCGCACCAGCCCGGCAGCCGCGGCATCAAGCCTCTGGCGAGGGCCTTCGACAATTCGCTCTGCGCTGCCGAGCCCGCGCATGGCAGCGCGCAATTCCGTCCGTGCCTGATCCAGCTTGCGGCTGGAAGCGGATTTGAGACGCGAGGCAAGCGTTGCGGTCAGCGCCTCAAGCTCTGCCTTGACGGGAACCGCGAGTTCGGCAGCACCCGTTGGGGTCGGTGCGCGAAGATCGGCTGCAAGGTCAATCAGCGTCCAGTCGGTCTCGTGCCCAACGGCGGAAATCAGCGGTATTTCCGAATCTGCTGCCGCTCGCACTACGGCTTCGTCGTTGAAGCCCCAAAGATCCTCGATGGAGCCGCCGCCGCGCGCAACGATAATGATATCCGGTCGCCTGATCGGGCCCGCAGCGTCAAGATTGTTGAAGCCCTGAATGGCATTCGCGACTTCGGTGCCGCTGGTCTCGCCTTGTACCCGCACCGGCCAGACGATCACATGCAGTGGAAAGCGGTCTGTTATCCTGTGCAAAACGTCGCGAATTACGGAGCCGGTGGGCGAGGTCACAACCCCGATCACCATGGGAAGATAGGGCAGCAATTGCTTGCGCTCGGGCGCAAACAGGCCTTCGGCGGCGAGTTTCTTCTTGCGCTGTTCCAGCAGGGCCATCAGCGCGCCTGCGCCAGCGGGTTCAAGGCTCTCGATAACGATCTGGTATTTCGACGAGCCGGGATAGGTGGTGAGCTTGCCGGTGGCAATCACCTCCATTCCCTCTTCGGGAAAGTGCCTGAGCTTCGACGCAACGCCGCGCCAGATCACCGCTTCCAGTCGGGATCGGTCATCCTTGAGCGCAAAATAGCAATGGCCGGAGGAATGAGCGCCGCGAAAGCCTGAAATCTCGCCGCGCACCCGCACAAGCGAAAATGTCTCCTCGACCGTGCGCTTGAGCAGGTTGGAAATCTCACTGACCGAAAATTCAGTCACATTGCTTTTGGCTGTATCAGCCGCTTCGCTTCCCATTCAACGGGCCCTTTGTTGATCCACCGGAACTGATCGACAAGGAACCTTAGCAGATTCGCAATGTGGTCTGGCAAGCAGCCATGCAGTCAACCTGCAAATTCGCTGCTTTCGGCCGGGCGAAGCGCACGGGCAATGACGAGGGTAAGCAGGGCAAGCACCACACATGCAAGCGCTATCCACGAGCCTGCCGCCCATAGGGCCGCAGTTCCCGCCCACAGGATCGAGGAAAATGCCTCCGCGAATGTGGCAACACGGGACGAGGTTTGTCTGCGGCGGAAATTGCTGCGCTTTGCCTGACTGCGGAACCAGAGCTGGATCATGGTTGCCCCGGTAGCAGCGCATAGCGTGGAAACAAGGGCAACAAAGGCTGGCCAGAATTCGACAAACGCCATCACGGCAATCACCGGGCCGACGGTCATGGCCAAGGCTCCGAAGACTGCCTCGATCTTGGCGCGCAGGATCATCCGCGGTGTGACCGGCGCGGTTGCGACCAGTTGCGGTGCGTCCTCTCCCGAAATTGCGAGCCAGGCGAGACCGCCGGACAATTGTCCTGCTGCCATTACCAGCACCGGAACCACGACGGTCGGTACCGCGCCATTGGTGCCATAGCCGTGCCACAGCATGAAGGCGGGGGGCACCAGATAGAAGACCTGCATCAGCGTTTGCGAGATCAGCCAATGGTCACGCTGCAGCAATTTCCATTCCTTCTGGCGCAAGGCGGAACGCACGGAATGCGCCAGAAACTTGCGGGACTTGCCCCTGGATGGCGTATTGCTCGCGGCAATTCCGGATGCG
>JAGRLM010000397.1 GCA_020441795.1 Nitratireductor sp. | reverse complement strand
AAGATTGGCATTGGCTCGAGCTACCAATCCGTCGAGGCCGCCGATCGCTTTCGCCCAGTTCAGCGCATCAAGATAGTCTTCGACAGCGAGCATGGACGGCGTGTTGATCGTCTCACCCTTGAAGATGCCTTCGATCAGCTTGCCCTTGGAGGTCAGGCGGAAAATCTTCGGCATCGGCCAGGCTGGCGAATAGGCCTCCAGCCGCTCGACGGCGCGCGGGCTGAGGATCAGCATGCCATGGGCGGCCTCTCCACCAAGCACTTTCTGCCAGGAGAAGGTGACAACATCCAGTTTGTCAAAAGGCAGTTCCTGCGCAAATGCTGCAGAGGTTGCGTCACAAATGGTCAGGCCCTTGCGGTCCGCCGGAATGAAATCGCCGTTGGGAACGCGCACGCCTGACGTGGTACCATTCCAGGTGAAGACAATATCGCGGTCAAAATCGACCTGGGTCAAATCAGGCAGGTCGCCATAGCCAGCTTCAAGAACCCGGGCATCCGCCAGCTTCAACTGTTTTAGGGCATCCGTTACCCAGCCCGAGCCGAAGCTTTCCCAGGCAAGGAGATCGACACCACGCTCGCCGAGCAGCGACCACATCGCCATTTCAACTGCCCCGGTATCGGAGGCGGGCACAATGCCAATACGATAATCTGCGGGCACCTGCAGCACTTCACGCGTCAATTCGATTGCAAGGGCAAGTTTGTCCTTGCCAACCTTGGCGCGGTGCGAGCGGCCCAATGCGGCATCACCAAGCGCTTCAAGCGACCAACCGGGGCGCTTGGCACAAGGACCAGAGGAAAAGCGGGGATTTGCCGGACGCAATTCCGGCGTGGAAATATTTGTCATGTGGTCTATCCTTCCAGATAGTTGGCCCCTCGTTGGGGAGGGGTGGCCCACTGGCGCAATTACGACCACGCGGATTTTCAGTCAAGAAGATTGTTGTGTTTGTGCGACAATTTCTTTGTCGCATGCGTCACTGGCGGCTATCAGACAACACGAAAAAGGGCGGCATCCTGGCAAGGACACCACCCTTTCCGTCAATGCTTTGACGGCCGTTTTTACCAGATTTCGTAGCGAAGACCGATACGAACCTCGTGCAGGTTCAAACTCCTGATTTTCGAGAAATCACTACCGCCCAATCCGATATCGGCCGTGCGCGAATATTTGTAGCCCAAGTCAACCGACATGCTGTCGCTCAGGCGGTAATCGACGCCCGCCATGATCGAGCCAACCAGAAGCAGCGACTTTTCGTGGCTGGTCGTGGGCGCCCCGGTCTGCCAGACTTCGACCCCGGCACCACCGGAATGCGTTGCCAATGCGCAGTCTTCGCCCGGATCAAGCAAGCAATAATCATCGCGCTCATACTTGCTCCAGCTGGCAGATGCCACGCCAAGGCCCAACCCCAGATAGGGCTTGAGCCGGTTCCATTGACCCATTGTCAGATAGGCATTGGCTTGTAGCGAGGTGACGTCCACATGTGCCGTCTCTTCCGACAGGCAATCGCCACTATAGCCGCCACCGCACGGAACGAGCGGAGAAATTCCGTAATAGTTGAAACCCGGCAATCGTGACAAGGTCAGGTCAGCGCGGAGCCGGTCGTTGAAAATATGCCCGAATCCAACGCTGTAGGAGATGTCGGCGCCAAGGTGCTGGTCGGCGAGGTCCAAAGAACCACCGGATGAGAAGCCTACCTTGCCGTCGCCGAAATAGGTGCCGATATCGCCGCGCAAATACCATCCGCTGCCATATTCGACCCGGGTCACACCCGCATTTTCCATGATCTCTGCATCAAGGTCGGCTGCCAATGCCGGACTTGCACAAAGGCCTGGCAAAAGTGTTGAAAAAATAACAGCCGCCAGTGCTGACTTGAAAGTCGGATTACTAGTCATTTCCGCCCCCGGAACGCGGCCTGAAGGCCTTTTCAAAATGAAATAAAAAAAGGCATCCCGAACCAAGGATCGGGATGCCTGATTGTAAACTTAGTTGAAGCTGTAGCGCAGGCCAGCCTTGACGGTATGGATCTTGATATCGTCATGATAGCCCTGAACACCGGCATCGCCGGACAGATTGCCAAAGCCGAACATGCTGCCACCATCCACATGGGTGAAGGTGTAACCGGCATCGAGCTTCAGATGGCTGGTCAGATCATATGACGCACCAGCGTGAAGCGCATAGGCGAAGCGCCAGCCATTCTTTGCATTGTGCGTGTCGGAAGCGAACACGGCTGCAGCCGGACCGCTGACCTGATATTCCTGGTTGTCGAGGCCGGACCAATGGGTCTGCGCACCACCAAGACCAAAGCCGACATAGGGCGTGATACCGCTATAGTTGCCGAGATCGAAATAGGCATTCGCCATCACCGTCGTAAGGCCGAGCTGCGAATTGTCACTGTAGGAGCAGACTGCACCGACCGTGCCATCCGAGCACGCGACATTCTGTGCAGACGAGCCGTTGAAGTCGGTTGCGAAATAGTGGTCAACTGTCCAGTCAACGCGGAAATAGTCATTGACCTGATAACCGACACCAGCGCCAACCATCCAGGTTGCGTCGACATCATGTTTTTCGAAACCGGCCAGAATCGGGTTTGGTACAGCGCCCTGGTAGTAGCTGACGCCATTCACGGCCATATGCGAGTAACCGATATCGCCACGCAGATACCATCCGCCTGCACGCGGGACACTGACTTCCGGCGGTGCTTCATAGATCGGCGGTTCAATAATGTCGGCGGCAAGTGCGCTGACTGCCGATGCTGTAACGACAGCAGCTGCAAGCGCAATCTTCCTGAAGCTTCCCATGATGACTTCCTTCCTTGGTATGCCCGAACCAGGGGCAATTCGAACTGGTTGGAAGTGATATTTGCAGGGAATGGTTAAGGGGTGCTTAACCTTGAATTTTAACCTTAACAAAAATGGTTAACAGGAATTAATACTTTTACGGTCAGTATTGGAAAAGAGCTTTTCGCGTCTATTCAAAAACACGAAAAGCCGTTCTTGTCAGGCTGCGGATTTCGATACCGCACCGGCAATGTCATCAACCACGCTGACGATGAGGCTTTCATCATCGCCCTCCGCCATGATGCGGATCAGCGGCTCGGTGCCCGAGGGGCGGATGACCAGGCGGCCCGAATTGCCAAGCCTGTGCAGGCCTTCGTCAATCGCCTGTTTGACATGCATGTCCTCGAGCGGCATGCCGCTGACAAA
>JAGRLM010000396.1 GCA_020441795.1 Nitratireductor sp. | reverse complement strand
TCCCTCACTCGCTGACGGGGAACACGGCTTGCCAAGCAGCGCGTTCTCCAATCGCTGCTCTCCGGCGATGATCCGTTCGCAAGCGGGATCGCCTTCGGGCATTACAAGCAGGCTTCTACCCATCGCAGCCAGCAGATGCGCCCCCTCCAGACGCCGGATGAGGTGCTGAACGCCGCGCCCGATACCGCCTTTATCTTTGCCGATACTCTCCAGCAGCCGATCAAGGCGCAACGCAAGGCTTACTATTCCCAAAAATTTATGGCCGGGCGGTTCCATCCGAACCCGTATCACCCTCCCGCTGATCGTGTGCGCGTTACACTCGGGATGGGCCGTCACAGATGGCTGCGCGTGAAAAGCGAGCGCGTCCCCAGACGCTTCGCGCATTACCCGCAATATGCAGAAGGCCGCTGGTCGGTCCTGCGATGATGCCCCTCAAAACCGATAAGGAGACCCTATGGAGCAGAACACCGAACCAGACCACACACCGCAAGCGGCAGAGCAAACCAGCGAGCCGAACCGTCCGGCGGATACGCTGCGCGATGGCAGTCTGAAAGCCACCATCTGGCAGAATGAAAACGAGAACGGCGTCAATTACAGCACCACACTCGCACGGACATGGCAGGGCGAAGACGGCACCTTTCGCGACTCGCATTCCTTCTCGGGAAGCGAACTTCTGCGGATCGCAGAACTGGCACGCGGGGCTTACAGCCGCACCAACGAGCTGAGGCAGGAACAGCATCTGTCTCAAAAAGAAGAGCAGCAACAGGCGCGCGACGAGAAAGACGCTCCGTCCAAAGACGAGAAGGACAAAGAGCAGGAAAAAGATGAGGTGAAGTCCGCCGACCGGGCATCGTTCAAAGCCTCCCGCGCATACCGGCCGCGCCGCTCGCAGCAGAACATCCAGAGGTGAGCATACATCGGTAGGCGGAGCATAATTTCTTTGCACCGTTTTAGATGTTCATGTTATGTTCTTATTTAATAGAGGCGGTCCCGGTTTGCATGTTGAGTGCACCGGGGCCGCCTTTTTCATTTCAAACTGCAACGAAGAAAGGAAGAAACGAAATGAATGCAGCACCCAAGACCGGCCCGGTCGATGTTATCCGCGACGGGGCGCTTAAAGCCACCATCTGGGAAAACCAGGGGGAGAAAGGGGTGTATTTCAGCACCGTCCTTGCGCGGACCTATGAAGACAGCGACGGACGCCTGCGGGATACGCACAGCTTTAACGGCACCGAGCTGCTTAGGATCGCCGAGCTTGCCCGGCGTGCCTATGAGCATGTCACGCAATTCCGCAGTGAGCTGAACCATACGCAAAAATGGGAACCGGACGATGAGACCAGCCTCTCTGACTCATTCCAGCCCGCCATCTAACCCGCATGCCGCACGCCCGTTTCCTCGCGGGCGTGCGCCGCCACCCCGAACGCATAAAGGAAACCTGCATGAAACCACCCAAGACCCTGATACATGAACGCGACCCGACCCCTGATAAAACCAATCTTACTATCCAGTTCGACGCCGAAGAATTTGTCCATCACCTGAGAGAATACGATCTGAGCGACGACGAGAAGATCGAATACCTGCAGACCATCTGGAGCATCGTTCTCCAGTTTGTTGATCTTGGCTTCGGTCTTCACCCGATCCAGCAGGCCTGTGGACAGAAGGAAAATAGCGATCTGGTTTGCGGCATTGCCGATTCGGATGCGCTATACTTGCCCCATTCAACACTCTGCGAAGATTTTACGAGCGCTGGCACATGCCCGTGTTCGCCAAGGATTCCGGTAACCGAAGGGGAGCGCGCATCATGAACACAGAAACCACACTCAAAACCACAACCGCGCAGGCCGTCATCTACGCCCGTGTCTCCAGCGTTGCCCAGATGCAAAAGGGCCACGGCCTTGGCAGCCAGGAAACGCGATGCCGCGAATTTGCGAAGATGAAAGGCTATGATGTTGCCGAGGTCTTTTGTGATGAAGCGGTTTCCGGCGGCCTGATCGACCGGCCCGGTATGCAGGCGATGCTCTCGTACCTCAAAGCCGATAAGCACACGGAATATGTCGTTCTCATTGACGATATCTCGCGCCTTGCGCGGGACATGAAAGCCCATCTGGATTTGCGCGATGCGATTGCCGCCTCCGGTGCGCGGCTTGAAAGCCCGTCCATCGAGTTCGGTGAGGACTCGGACTCCATCCTCGTTGAAAATCTTCTTGCTTCCGTCTCCCAGCATCAACGCCAGAAGAATGCGGAGCAGACCCGCAATAGGATGCGCGCGCGTGTCCAGAGCGGCTACTGGCCCTTTATCTCCTGTATGGGCTTCACACACGTCCACAAGCCCGGAGCTGGCAAGGTGCTGGTGCGCGACGAACCTCTGGCCTCAATCATTCAGGAGGGTCTTGAAGGCTATGCCTCGGGGCGTTTCCAGATGCAGGCGGAAGTCA
The DNA here is from genome assembly GCA_020441795.1 of Nitratireductor sp. GTDB lineage: Bacteria > Pseudomonadota > Alphaproteobacteria > Rhizobiales > Rhizobiaceae > BOKV01. The sequence goes on along the minus strand of JAGRLM010000396.1, from coordinate 933 downwards.
AACGCTTCTTCGAATCCCATCCGGCCTTTCCGAAGGATCGCAGCGGACAGGTCCGCAACCAACTCGTCAATGATATCCTGACCAAGCCGCTCTATGCCGGATATGTCGAAGCGCCGCGCTGGGGCGTTAGTTTACGCAAAGGCCAGCATGAGGGCCTCATCAGCTTTGAAACCTTCGAGCGCATTCAGGAGCGCCTGAAAGACGGGGCAAAGACTCCGGCGCGCTCGGATATCAATACAGACTTCCCCTTGCGGGGGTCTGTCTCTTGCGCCTGCTGCAGCAAGCCGCTCACCTCCTGCTGGTCGAAGAGTAAGACGGGCGTGAAGCATCCTTATTATATGTGCTTCAACAAAGCGTGCGGCGAGTACCGCAAATCCATCCGGCGTGATCAGATCGAGGGGGACTTCGAAGCGTTGCTCGATGAACTGTCACCGAGCGCCAATCTCTTTGCTTTGGTCAAGTCACTCTTCAAGCATGGCTGGGATCAGCGTCTGGCGCAGGCGAAAGACTTTGCCCGCCGCTTCACCCGCGATATCCAGACATTAGAGAAGCAGATTGATGCGCTGCTCGACCGGATCGTTGAAGCCGATAACCCGGCGGTCGTCATGGCCTATGAAAAGAAGATCGCAAAGCTCGAACGCGAGAAGCTGCTGCTGGAAGATAAACGGCTTTCATCTGGGCAAACGCGCGGCGCATTCGAGGATGTGTTCGAACTCGCTCTTGGATTCTTCGCAAACCCTTCAAAACTCTGGGATTCCGGCTCGCATCTGCACCGTAAACTGGTCCTGAAACTGACCTTTGCGGACCGTCTGGAATATTGCCGGAACGGGGGATTTCGAACCCCGGAAACCACCTTGCCCTTCAAGGCTTTAGGGCAGATTTGCGCAGGGAATAACAAAATGGCGGACAGGGTGGGATTCGAACCCACGAGAC
>JAGRLM010000395.1 GCA_020441795.1 Nitratireductor sp. | reverse complement strand
GGTCATTGACCGCAAGAGCGGCAAGACGGTTTCAGCCAACAAGAAAGGTGTGAAGCCGCATCTGGCTGGCAGCACCACGCTCAAGGGCACGCGCAGGGCTGTGCCAGCCTTCGAATTGCTGGCCAAGAAATATGATGACGAAGCCTATTCGCCGGAGGCTGTTGAAGCGGTTACGGGGGTGCCTGCATCGCAGACGCGGCGGATCGCCGCCGAAATCGCCGATGCTGCCTTCAACCGTGAAGTCGTGATCGAACAGCCCTGGACCGATATGAAGGGTCAGCGGCATGAGCGCATGATCGGAAGGCCGGTATCCTTCCATGCCATGCGGGGTGTCTCAGCCCATTCGAATGGTTTCCAGACCGCGCGTGCCATCCACCTGTTGCAGATATTGATCGGCTCGATCGATGCACCCGGCGGCTTCCGGTTCGAGCCGCCTTATCCGCGGTCCGTTGGCATGTTGCCCAGGCCACACGGCAAGAACAGCAAGGCGAATACGCCATTGTCGGGGCCGCATCTCGGATTTCCGGAAGGGCCGGAACACTTGCTGCTCGAGGCGGACAATGTGACGCCGGTTCGTATCGACAAGGCCTTCAGCTGGGATGCGCCGATGTCAGCGCATGGCATGATGCATATGGTGATATCCAATGCCCATGCACGGGATCCCTACGGAATAGATGTTCTGTTCCTCTACATGGCAAACATGGCCTGGAATTCGTCGATGAACACTTCATCGGTGATGAAGATGCTCTCCGACAAGGACGAGAACGGCGAATATGTGATTCCGAAAATCATCTATTCCGATGCCTATTCCTCGGAAATGGTGGCTTTTGCCGACCTCATTCTGCCAGATACCACCTATCTCGAGCGGCATGATTGCATCTCGCTTCTGGACCGGCCGATCAGTGAGCCGGATTCGTTATGCGATGCCATACGCTGGCCCGTTCTGGAGCCGGACAGGGATGTTCGCGGCTTCCAGTCCGTCCTGCTCGATCTGGGAGCAAGACTGAAATTGCCCGGCATGGTCGGGGAGGATGGCTCGGCGATCTATGCCGATTATGCGGACTATATGGCAAACCATCAGCGCAAACCGGGTATCGGCCCGCTGGCAGGATGGCGCGGCAAGGATGGAAGCAAGGTTGGTCGCGGCGAACCGAATCCGGATCAGGTTGACGCCTATATTGCCAATGGCGGCTTCTTCAAGAAGCATATTCCGATGGAAGCGCAGTTCTTCAAGCATGCCAATGTGGCCTGGCAGGATTTTGCAGTGGAGCATGGCCTGCAGGATGCGCGCTCTGAAATCACCTTCCAGCTCTATCTTGAACCGATGCGGAAGTTCCAGCTTGCCGCGGAAGGCAAGATCGAGCCGCAGCCGCCGGAAAGCCACAGGCAGAGAATCCTGGAGACATTCCAGCCCCTGCCGCACTGGTATCCGCCCTTTGAAGGTGAAGCGGTGGACGTGAAGCAATTCCCCCTGCATGCGCTGACACAGCGACCTGCTGCGATGTATCATTCATGGGGATCGCAAAACGCCTGGCTCAGGCAAATCCACGGCACCAATCCGATGTATGTTCCCGGCAAGGTCTGCGACGAAGCGGGAATTGGCGATGGTGACTGGGCCTGGGTGACATCGGTCCACGGAAGGATCAGGGTTCCGGTCAAGCGAATGGATGCTGTCAATCCCAAGACCTTGTGGACCTGGAACGCGATTGGCAAGCGCGGTGGAGCCTGGGCCTTGAAACCGGATGCGCCGGAGGCGACCAAGGGTTTCCTGCTCAATCATCTCATACACGAATTGCTGCCACCAAAGGGCGACGGCTTGCGCTGGGCAAATTCGGATCCCGTCACCGGTCAGGCGGCGTGGTTCGATCTCCGGGTGCGGATCGAAAAGGCTGACGCACCTGATGGTCTCAGCCTGCCGCATGCCGACAACCAGAAGCGGGTTGTCGCGGAACCGGCTCGGGATTTGACCTATGGCAAGGAGTGGACCAAATGACCAGCCTGCCAGGTTCAACGCAAAAGAAACTCGGCCTCGTGATCGATCTCGATATCTGCGTGGGTTGTCACGCCTGTGTGGTCAATTGCAAGGAATGGAACACGGGTGGCTACGGCGCGCCGCTTGCTG
>JAGRLM010000394.1 GCA_020441795.1 Nitratireductor sp. | reverse complement strand
CGAAATGGCCGATCAGCAATTGCTCATTGACCAGCGACAGCAGTTTCACGGTTTCCGCGCTGCGCCGTTCCGGCACCTTGAGATCAAATGCACAGGCAAGATGCAAGGCCTCGAAATCCTCCATCCATGAGAACGACACACTGTAATCGGCCCAAAGGCCGCTGACAGTGACATTGATCTCGTCATCGCCTGAACGCTCGAAATCCCAGTCATTGACCGAGGCCACTTGCTCGATCATGTCAACCGGGTTCATTTCACGTTCCAATTCCAGTTCAAGAAGGCTCATCAATCCTCGCTTCCGCCGCCGCACGGCGATTGCCTGTCTGTCGGGAACAACGCAACGCATGCAACATGAATACAGGGATTCGTTGTTCAGCCTCGCCGCCCGGCAATCTGCCGGCAATCTGGTTGCTAGGCATTGGCTGAAAAGGTCCGCCGCGAATCATCCTGTAATTTCAGTCTATTCGCGGGCGTTGGTTTGGCTACCCCGCAATCGGCCGAGCCCGAACCGAATCTGTGGAGAAGCCTTGAATCACAAATTGCAGGATCAGCGCTAAGCGATTCTGCCGACTCGCAAATCCGGGTCGGCAGGGCTGTGGATAAAAAAGTTTTGTGAAATGATTATTTCTTGCCAGCAGGCGCCTTGCGCGCCGGTTTTTCCGGGCTGTCGGCACCGATCTGCGCTTCGAGTGCCTCGATCCGCTTCTTCAGCAGCTCGTTTTCGGCGCGCGCATTCGCTGCCATTTCCCTGACCGCCTCGAATTCATCGCGCTTGACGAGATCCATGTCAGCCATGAAACGCTCTGCCTGCGAGCGAAAGGCGGTCTCCACTTCGCGCTTGACGCCTTGGGCAGCACCCGCCGCATCCGTCATCAGCTTAGCGAATTCATCAAAAATGCGGTTCTGGCCCTGATTCATCTCAAATCTCCTTGTTGCCTCACAAGTAGCTTCCATTGAGCACGGTTTCAATGCGTGAAACTGTCCTTGTCGGGCAGCCTGAACTTTGCGCAGATGTGACAAGTGTCACATCATCTGGGCAGGATTTGGATATTCTGGTTTCATCGGGCAATATGCCTTGTGTTGAGACCATGAAATGGAGGGCGAAAATGGCAACAGCTCTGGGCGCGATCTGTCGCAATGTGTTTGCTTTGTCGACACTTCTCATCATCTCGATCGGCCTGTCCCATCATGCCAATGCGCAGGAGCAACGTCGTGTCGCACTGGTCATTGGCAATGACGACTACGAGAATGTCGCCAAGCTGCAAAAAGCCAACAACGACGCCGAGGCTGTCTCGAAGGAACTGGCCGCTATCGGCTTCCAGGTAACCACCGCGAAAGATATTGGTCGACGCGCCATGAGCCGCGCCGTCCTCGAATTCGAAAAATCGATCCAGCCGGGCGACCTCGCGCTGTTTTATTATGCCGGACACGGCTTTGCCATTTCCGGTCAGAATTTCCTGCTGCCGGTCGACATTCCTCCCGCTGGCCCGGGCGAGGAAGGGCTGGTCCGCGACGAAGCATTTCTGGCTGACGACCTTGCCGACCGCCTGCAAAAGGCCGGCGCATCGACCGTGGTCCTAATCCTCGATGCCTGCCGCGACAACCCCTTCGCTTTGCCGGGCAAGCGCTCGATCGACGGCCAGGCAGGCCTTGCGCGCATGGCGCCATCCGAGGGCGTTTTCGTGCTCTTTTCCGCTGGCATCGGACAGTCAGCCCTTGATCGTCTCAATGACGCAGACACCAATCCCAATTCGGTCTTCACCCGCCAGTTTCTGAGCGAGTTGCAAAAGCCCAACGCCTCGATTGTAGAGATTGCGAAGGCAACCCAGGTAAGCGTTCGCGATCTGGCGGCTGGCATCGGCCATATCCAGACACCGGCCTATTACGACCAGATCATCGGCACCGTTACGCTCAATCCTGGTGAGGCTGGTGCTGCAGAAAACCTGCTGCGCGGCTCGCAGGGCAACTTCCATGAAGGCACAACGGTTGCCATGCTGCCAAGGCTCGACCCGAAACCGAAGGCAGGCAAGTCAAAGCCAATCGCCAGCTTCAGCCGTTCGAATGCAGGCTGGCAGGTGACAATATCCCTGCCCGAACCCGCCCTTCAATTCGGCTACCGCCTCGGCAAGGACGGCGACTTTGTCGATACCG
>JAGRLM010000393.1 GCA_020441795.1 Nitratireductor sp. | reverse complement strand
TATGACTATACCGGCCTGAAGATCGGTATTGCTGCTGGTGCAGGTGCGGTGGTTCGCGAGATCGGCATACCGCCGCTCGCCGGCGTCGTTTTCAACGGTATTGGTGGCGAAGGACTGTTCACCGAGTTTTCAGTGGGTTACGACTGGCAACTGGCCAACAACTGGGTCGTTGGCGTTGCTGGCGACTACCGCCTTTCTGGTATATCAACCGATCTGTCGGTGGCCGGCTTGTCTGCCTCGATCAATGACGATCATGGATATGACCTTATTGCGCGCCTCGGCTACAAGACCGATGAGGCAACATTGGTCTATGGCCTTGCCGGCTACGCCAAACAGCATTTCGAACTTGAAACCAATGTCGGCTTCGGTCTTGACTGGAACCTGCACGGATGGATCGCCGGTGCCGGTATCGAAACAGCGCTCAACGACCGTTGGACCGCGAAGATCGAATATCGCTATACCGAGTTCGAGGACAACGACTTCAACACCGGCGGTATCTTGGTAACCCAACCCTCAACCCATACCGTAAGGGCGGGGATCAGCTACAAGCTCTACTGAGGATCAGCAGGGGCCCGATCAGGCCGAAGCTCCGGCTTCGGCCACCGCAGCTCCCTCTTCTTCCCTCACGGTCAGAAGCAGCAGGGTGCCGGCAAACAGGAAGCCGAGGATCACATAAATCGCAAGCCGCATGCCGGCCTGCTCGGCTGCCTGCGGTTCAAGCCCTTGCGCAAGATAATGCGCTGCCCCGTCAGCAGCCACCCAGCCGAAAACCGCAGGACCAACAACCGAGGACGAGCGCCCGGCTACCGCAAACAGTCCGAAAAACTCCCCGCTGCGCCCGGCTGGTGCGAGTTTCGCCACCATTGACCGGCTCACCGATTGCAAGCCTGCAATCGCGAAGCCTGCCAGCGAGCCAATGAAGTAAAACAGGCTCGGCGCGCCGCTGGCCAGTTGCATCCACACGACTGCCACGACCATCACTGCCATGGACGCAATCAGCGATCCCTTGGCCGAAAACTGGTCACTGAGCTGGCCGAATACCCAGGCACCGGCGAAATTGGTCAGTTGAACCAGGATGATCAGCACAATCAGCTGCTCGCGCTCGAAACCGTAAAGCACAGCGCCAATGATCGCGGCAAAATTCAGGGCGATCATCACGCCGTCATTGTAGAGGATGAAGGCGATCATGAATTTCAGATATTCGCGGTGATGCCTGAGGTCGCGAAGCGTCAGCCAGAGCTGGCTGAACCCAGCCCTGACGATGTTTTCACCCGGCAGAAGCGGTCTGGGCTTGGCCCTTTCCTCAACAAACAAAAACAGTGGCAGCGAAGCGAGAAGAAAATAGACCGCCGTGATCACCATGGTAAGACGCACGACCAGATTGCCCCCAACGAGTACCACCAGCGGCAACACTATTGCGAGACAGAGAATGCCGCCCAGCGAGCCAATGGCCCAGCCAATTCCCGAAACCCGGCCAAGCTCCGACCGCGATGCGACTTCCGGCAGCAATGCATCGTAATAGACCTGCGCCGCGCGATAGCCGATCTCCGCAAGGATGAAAAACAGCATCCCCGTCACGATGTCGCCCTTGGTCACGAAAAACAGCATTCCGGTGAAAAACACCGACATCAAGGTGAAAACCAGAAGCATCCGCTTCTTGATCGCCAGCCGATCGGCCATGGCGCCAAGCACTGGTGAAATCACCGCAACCACCGCCATGGCTATCGCAACGGCCAGCCCCCAAAGGCGCGAGCCTTCCGCACCTCCCACGACACCTTCCTTGAAATAGGCGGAATAGATGGCAAGAATTACCACCGCCGCATAAGCGGAATTTCCAAAATCATAGAGATACCAGGCATATCTGCGGCCTTTTTCCGTCCTGAAAAACCTGCCCATCCTGTTGCTCCCTCTTTTATTCCCGCATCAGCCGAAGGTCATTGCCACCGGATTTGCCTTACATACCGCGCAGGTCGGGCGCATCAAACGGAAACTCCGCCACTTCCTCACCCGCGCGACGCAGTTCCGGGTCGCTGGAATAAACCCCATGCTTGTCCTTCGGAATGAGGCCCGCAATCGCCCTCATGATTTCATCCGTGATCGCATCGATCTCCCCGCGCCTGCCATGCGCAACACCCGCAGCGCTGAACGGGCCAATCGGCCGGCCGATGCGAATGGTAAGTTCGGGACGTCGCTGCTTGAACAATCCGGGAAACCCGTCAATGCCGACCGGCACTACCGGCACGCCCGATTCGACCGCAAGGAACGCAGCCCCAGGCCTGCCCGGCCGCAGGACTTGCGCCCAAACGCCGCCTTCGGGAAACAGCGCCACAACCCCGTCCTGCGCCAATACATCCAGCGCCGAGCGCAATGTCTTGCGCGAATATCCACCCCTGAACGCCGGAAAGTAGCCCCACAGATGCGGCAGGAAATGCACGATCCTTGGCGCAAAGACAAATCGGAAACCGCCGATGAATTCCACCTGACGGTGTGACGCCCATAGCAGCGCCACGGGATCTGCAAAATGGAAATGATTGGCGACCAGGATGAACGGTCCGGATTTCGGCAGATTTTCCCTGCCCTCAATTCGCAGCCGCGCCAGCACCAAGAATGCGAGCCCTGCCATGTGGCGCAGGATGAAGCGAATGCCCCTGCGCCGTGGATAGGGCAGTTGCGGCTTGCTGGAGGTTTCGACGCTGTCGGGAATCAGCGAGCCATCGGTATTGATATTGTTGTCTTTCAATTCGCAATTCCCGCTTTCGCTGGCCATGATGGAGGCAAAAGCCACCATAGGCAAGCTTGGTTTTCCCTCAATCAGCCATCCGGACCGGGCTTGACCGCCATCATGGCGATTCCGGTTCGGGTTGACGGCCCCGTTTTTTCTGCATCGCTTTCGACGTCACCAGATATCTCGCCTGATATGTTGCTTGATATCTCCGCAGGCCTTTCCTCGATCACGATATCGCTCGGAACCTCATTGGCAGCTGCGCCAATCCGGATTTTGCCGCCATTTCCACCGCGCAAGCGAGCTCGTCCCTTGCGCGCCAGCCATGTGCCACCCCACATGGAAACAAAGCCGAGTATCAGCCCGGCACCGCCCCATATGCCACCGGCAAGCGTCAGCGGCACTGCAGGCTCGAACGCCTTCCATGCATCTTCGACAATCTGCCTGTCAGGGGATTTCAACACCAGCAGGGGACGCAGAAGCTGAGGCGCGGTATCGATCTCGCCAAGCTGGTTCTCCAGCGTCTGGTAGCGTGTGATGGTGGATGACATGCTGGCACCACGATCGCGGACAAATGGCGTCTCTGCCGCGTTCATTTCGCTTAGAGCCTGTTCGCGCGACATGGATGAACGTCCGGCATCCGCATCGAAATCAGCCACAACACGGCGCAATTCCTCGACGGCACCGCCCAGCCTCTGGCGATATTGCTGCGCGAATTCCGGAGCCTGGCTGAAAGTGGCCAGACCCGAAAGGCTGAATAGCAATGTGAGGATACGCGCGAGGATGCGCATGATCATGCTCCTCGCGCGCTGTGATCAAAGGTTGTTGGCGTTGAATGTATCGCAGGATTCGATACGCCCTGATTCAAAGCCGCGACGGAACCAGTAATGACGCTGCTCTGAAGTGCCGTGATTGAAGGCATCCGGCACAACATAGCCCTGAGTGCGCTTCTGGATCGCATCATCGCCAATCTGGACGGCCGCATTCAGCGCCTCGTCGAGATCGCCTGCTTCCAGCCAGCCTTCCTGCTGGACATAGTGACCCCAGACTCCGGCAAAGCAGTCCGCCTGCAGCTCCACCTTGACCGACATCTGGTTGACTTCCAGTTTGCCCAGTGACTGCCGCATCCGGTTGAATTCCGGCAAGACGCCAATGATGTTCTGGACATGATGGCCAACTTCATGCGCCAGCACATAGGCTTGCGCAAAATCGCCGGGCGCACCGAATTGCTGCGCCAACTGCTTGTAGAACGCCAGGTCGATATAGACCTTCTTGTCACCCGGGCAGTAGAACGGACCCGAGGCCGAAGACGCCATGCCACAGGCCGAGCGAATGCCATCGGAGAAAAGCACGAGTTCCGGCAGCGGATATTGCTTGCCATATTGTTTGAAGATACCGGTCCACACTTCTTCCGTGGAGCCGACAATGGTGGCGACGAATTTCTTCATTTCGTCTTCCCGGCCATTGGTGCCGGCACGCGGATCAATGCGTGGCGCGGAGGTGTTGGGCGTGATCGACGGCCCCAGGCCGCCGCCAAGCCCGCCGCCCAGGCCGCCAAGGATCGTCAGCGGGTTGATGCCGAGGAACCAGAGCACGACACCGATAATGATCAGCGTGCCGCAGCCCATTCCTCCGCCGGATGCCTGGCGAGGTCCGCCAACAGGAATGCGAAACGTACCGCCACGGCCACCGGGAAAACCGGGGAATCCGCCACCGTCATTACGCACATCGCGAACATTGCTGCTTTCCCGTCTTCCTCGCCACCGCATGACAGTCCTCCGAAACTCGGTGCAGGGCCTGACGCCCCTTGGTCTTGCGATACCATAAACCGTGGACGCAACAAAAGTGCAACGAAAAATACGGGTTCACACCGCCAACACCCTTGCTGGGAGCATGTGCATGACCATCAGAGTTCTGTCCTGCCAAGCCAGGTTGCAATGCCCTTGACTGTCATGGCATCGCTCACAATTCCAAGATGAGTGACCCCGGGCAGGACTAGGAATTCGGCTTGCGGCACCGATGGTTTGATGACCGCCTCGTATCGATCGGCATGAAAAGCCTCGTCAGCCTCTCCCGCCATGACCAGAAGAGGTTGCCGGATATTTGCCAGGTCAGCCCGATAATCCCGTCGCGGTGAGTAAGACGTGTTCAGTCGGTAGGAGTATGACAGCGTTGCGCTTGACCCAAACCGCCCCTCAAGCACCGAATTGGGCATGTTGAAAGCAATCACCGGCAAATGGTTGAGGCCGGTAATCCCGACCGAATTGAGCATGGAAAGCCCGATGATTCGCCTGATTGCCGGCATCGCCCAGCCTCCCGAATTCCTTCGTGTGGTTGGCGCGTCATATTTGAGAAATGGTGCCAGCAACACATAGCCATCTGCCATCCTGCAATGTTTGCCACCGGCAAATCGCACAGCGAGCCCGCCTCCTGATGAATGGCCCAGAAGAACCACCTGACGCTTGCCTTGGCCTTCCGCTTGAGCTCGCGATTGAACATGCTCAATCAGGTCTGCAACGTCGTCTTCCATTTGTCCGACATAGTCGACGTCACCGCGCCTTGCCGGGTCAAAACCATGGCCGCGCAGATCGGGAACCACCACATCGCCAAGCCCCGCATCTGCCAATGCCCTTGCCAATGGATGGAATTGCATTCCGTGCCAGCCGGAACCGTGCAACAGGATGAATATCCGCTTTGTCTCGCCCGCAGAAGCATATGCGCGATAGGGCAATGCATCTCCTGCCCGTGTCTGCCATTTGGAAAACCCTGGTAATGTGCTGTAGTCGGCTTCAACCGCCGACGAAAACTCCATCGCTCCGTCCTTGCCCTCGCTGGTGACGGAATTTGTCCTGCCCGGAGCCTGCGAAAATACCAGACCGACGGCAATTGCGAGCGAGATTGCAGGGAAAAGCAGGATGCTTGTCAAAATCATTCTCACAGCCCGCTTCGCGCCGCGATCCGGGATTTGCGCGCAAGCCACAATGCGATGACCATTGCGGCCATGAGAAGGATGATCCCGCCATGTTCGGACAGCAGCGCCATGGGACGCGTCTCGCCAAACAGTATCTGGTAGTTGATCCGGCCGGGCATGAAAGTGAAGCCACCAGCCACCAGCATGCCCCAAACAAAGGTCAGGCGCATGACGCGCCTGTGTTCTTCTATCCGACCCCGGCGCGCATGCATGACCGCTCTTGCCAATGCAATGGGCACCAGAATCGACAGCAAATGGATGGGGCTGAAATTGCCGAACATCCTGATTTCATGAATGAACAGACCGCTCAGCGAGGTGATGACCATGAGCGCCACCCATAATCGCCCCTGCAGGCGATGGCGCGGACCGCCCTTCTTCTGCCAAAGCACGGCTGCGCCAAGCAGCAGCGCCGAGACTGCGGCCAGCGCATGCAACTGGATGGCTGGACTTGCGTTCAGGATGGGGTCTAGGTGCATGGCATTTATCCCGGCTTGCGTTTCGATGCAGTCTCGATAAAACGCATCCATGACCGGTAACCAGCCGAACTACGCGGAACACAGCGAAAACTTCGTGAAACCGACGGCAAGGCAATTCGCGCTTCGTGAATTGCATGCGATGGCGGTCAATCCCAAGGCCTGGATTGGCATGGCTGCCGTGATCACCATGCTGACGGTAATGGGGCCGTTCGGCACCATCATTGACATGAACTTCTCGCAGCGCCTGGTCTACTGGTCTGGCATCTGCATGCTGACATTTCCTGTTGCCTTTGGTCTTTCAGTGGCGATTTCCGTGATTCTGCACGACCGGGGTTTGCCGGATGCTGTTGCCAGGACTTTGGCCGGCGCGATTGCAGGCCTTCCGGTTGCTGCAATTGTCTGGCTTTGGAACCTTGTTTCGGGAGATATCGACCCCGCAACATTTACCGGACATTTTCCAGCCTTGCTTCGAATGGCCGGGGTCACGGTTCCAATCTCCGCGGCAGTCTCTTTGCTGTTTTATCTCGTGACATCAAACACAAGGGCCGCCGCAGATGTACCACAGGCAACTGCGCGCGCTGAAATCGCATTCTTCAAACGCCTGCCAGTCGAGCTCGGGCGCGATATCATTTCGCTGCAGGCGCAGGACCACTATGTCAGGGTCACCACCACGCGCGGTTCCGAAATGATCCTGATACGACTGGCGGACGCTGAAAACGAACTTGGCACCGGCCTTGGCGAACGCGTCCACCGCTCCTGGTGGGTAGCTGCAGCCCATGCTTCAAGGATTGAGCGCACCGATGGGCGGATGGAACTGGTCCTGTCCAACGGCACCAGCGTTCCCGTCAGCCGCAGCTATCGCGAGGCAGCGCAGGCCCTGGTCCGATCCGCGCCAGGCATGTGACAGCGGCACTGCCTTGATGCAAACTGTTCGCAACTGCGAAATTCCCGCTTTGCGGGGTTCCATACTGTGCAATCCTTCCATATAAGGCGCTTCTAGCCTCAACAGGAAACCGCTTCATCCGGCAGGAAAACCCGCCGGGGTTTTCGCGCACGTGAAACGCAGACTGACCGGAAAGATACCATGCCAAAGCGCCAGGATATCCACTCCATTCTCATCATTGGTGCAGGCCCGATCGTCATCGGCCAGGCATGCGAATTCGACTATTCCGGCACACAGGCCTGCAAGGCGCTGAAAAAGGAAGGCTACCGCATAGTCCTGGTGAATTCCAACCCGGCCACGATCATGACGGATCCTGATCTTGCCCATGCCACCTATATCGAACCGGTAACGCCGGAAGTGGTCGCGCGGATCATCGAAAAGGAACGCACCGAGCGACCCGACGAAAAGATGGTTCTGCTGCCCACAATGGGCGGCCAGACGGCGCTGAATACCGCCCTTTCGCTACGCCAGATGGGCGTTCTCGACAAATGGGATGTCGAGATGATCGGCGCAGATGCCAATGCCATCGACAAGGCGGAAGACCGTGCCCTGTTTCGCGAGGCAATGGCGACCATTGGCCTGGAAACGCCAAAGTCGAAACTGGCGAATGCGACCGCCATCAAGCAGCAGGATCGCGCCCGCCACCGCGAGCAACTCGACGCCATTACTGCCGCCCACCCGGACGAGGCTGAACGCAAGGCGGCTATCGATGCCTTCGAGCGGGATTGGGCTGCTGGAGAAAGTGATCGCAAGGAGCGTCACAAGGCGCACGCCATGGCAATTGCATCCGACGCGCTGGCGGAAATCGGCCTGCCCGCAATCATCCGCCCGTCCTTCACCCTCGGCGGCACTGGTGGCGGCATTGCCTACAACAAGGCCGAATTCTTTGAGATTGTCGAAGGCGGGCTGGACGCCTCCCCCACCACCGAAGTGCTGATCGAGGAATCAGTGCTGGGCTGGAAGGAATACGAGATGGAAGT
>JAGRLM010000392.1 GCA_020441795.1 Nitratireductor sp. | reverse complement strand
CCCGCTAATATCCAATACCGGAGGCTTGTGCCTCCAAGGCAAAGCCTGCCAGCCTTCCTCCTCCCATGGCTTGCAGGTTCGCAGATCCGGCTCCCTCCTCCCAATACCGGATCTCGCCAAAAGCGCCCGCCCATCCCGCAAATCGGGGTCGGCGGGTGTTTTGTTTTGGGAGATGTGCATTGCCCGAAGCCGGGTTTCGGTCTATCTCCGGACCATGAGCACAAAACCACTCCACATCATCGGCGGCGGCCTCGCCGGATCAGAAGCCGCATGGCAAGCCGCAAACATGGGTGTCAGGGTCATCCTGCACGAAATGCGGCCCCTGCGCGGCACCGCGGCGCACAAAGGCGAAGGCCTGGCCGAACTGGTTTGTTCCAATTCCTTCCGTTCCGATGATGCCGAAACGAATGCCGTTGGCGTTCTGCACGCCGAAATGCGGCTCGGCAATTCGCTGATCATGGCGAAGGGAGATGCCAACCAGGTTCCGGCCGGCGGCGCCCTTGCTGTGGATCGCGACGGGTTTTCGGATGCCGTTACGGCGGCGATTGAAGCCCATCCACTGATTGAAATCATTCGCGAGGAAGTCACAGGCCTGCCGCCTGCGGACTGGGAACAGGTGATCATCGCCACGGGTCCGCTGACAGCTCCTTCGCTTGCCGCTGCCATTGCGGCTGAGACAGGCGAGGATTCGCTGTCCTTCTTCGATGCGATTGCACCAATCGTGCATTTTGACAGCATTGATCTTGATACTGCCTGGTTCCAGAGCCGCTATGACAAGGTGGGGCCCGGTGGCACGGGCAAGGACTACATCAATTGCCCGATGGACAAGGACCAGTATGAGGCATTTGTCGATGCGCTGCTGGCGGGAGACAAGGCCGAGTTCAAGGACTGGGAACATGTGCCCTATTTCGATGGCTGCCTGCCAATCGAGGTGATGGCGGAGCGCGGGCGCGAAACGCTTCGCCATGGCCCGATGAAGCCCATGGGCCTGACCAACGCGCATAACCGCGAGGTCAAGCCCCATGCCGTCGTGCAATTGCGCCAGGACAATGCGCTGGGCACGCTTTACAACATCGTCGGCTTCCAGACCAAGCTCAAGCACGGCGCGCAGGCAGCAGTCTTCCGCATGATACCGGGGTTGGAAAACGCCGAATTCGCCCGGCTTGGCGGATTGCACCGCAACACATACATCAATTCACCGAAACTGCTCGATACAAGCCTGCAATTGAAATCGCGCCCCGGCCTGCGCTTTGCCGGGCAGATCACCGGTTGCGAAGGCTATGTTGAATCGGCAGCCATGGGCCTGCTTACCGGCAGATTGGCCGCGGCTGAACTGCTTGGCGTGCCGCTCTGTGTTCCGCCGGAAACCACGGCCATGGGCGCGCTGGCTAACCACATCACGACCGGCCATGTCTCCTATGACGAGGACGGCGAGAGCAATGAACGCTCGAAGCGTTCGTTCCAGCCGATGAACATCAATTTCGGTCTTATGCCGCCTATCGAAGTGGAACGCGGTGCGGACGGAAAACGGCTCAAGGGCAAAGAAAAGACGCTTGCCAAGAAACGCGCCATGAGCGCCAGGGCACTGCAGGACTTCCGTACCTGGCTGACGAACCAGGAAATGCAGGAGGCGGCGGAATGACCCTTCAATCGACTTTCTTCGAAACCACCATCAACGGCGCTGTCGCCCATATCGCCATGAACCGGCCGGACAAGGCCAATGGCATGACGCCGGATTTCTGGGCCGATCTGCCAAGGCTGGTGCGTGAGCTGGAAACCGACATGAGCGTTCGGGTGGTGCTCATTTCCGGAAACGGCAAGCATTTCACCGGTGGCATGGACCTTGCCAGTTTCAACG
>JAGRLM010000391.1 GCA_020441795.1 Nitratireductor sp. | reverse complement strand
CAGCTTCTGGAACAGATACGCCTCCTCGTTCGAGCACTTGGCCGAGCCGAAGCCGGCCACCGTTTCGCCGCCCTGGTCGCGCAGGTCCGCCAGCCCCTGGGCGGCGAAGGCCATCGCCTCCTCCCAGCTTGCCTCGCGGAAATGGGTGAAGGGGTTGGCCGGGTCGACGTTCAGGCCCTTTTCGGCGCCTTCGAGCCGAATGAGCGGTTTCGTGAGCCGGTGCGGGTGGTGGATATAGTCAAAGCCGAAGCGGCCCTTGACGCAAAGCCGGTTTTCGTTGGCAGGACCATCACGCCCGTCTATCTGGACGATCTTGTCATCCTTGACGCGAACCGTGGTCTGGCAGCCGACACCGCAATAGGGGCAGACCGAATTCACCGATTTGTCAAACTCGGCTATCGCGCGCTGGTCGGCGGCGTCATTCATCAACGTTTTTTCATACAGTGCACCTGTCGGGCAGGCCTGCACGCATTCACCGCAGGTAACGCAGGTGGAAAGTCCCATCGGATCGGCAAGATCGAAGACCGGCACCGCATGGCTGCCGCGCTCGCCCATGCCGATCACATCGTTCACCTGCACTTCGCGACAGGCCCTGACACAGGCACCGCAAGCAATGCAGGCATCCAGATTGACCGCTATCGCCGGGTTTGTGATGTCATGACCGACATGCTCGTCTCCATCAAACTTCGAAGGCAAGCGGTCGCTGCCCGAAATGCCCATCGAACCAGCCCACAACCAGAAATCGGCCTGCGGGTCGGGGCTCTCAGCCTGTGGACGCATGTCTGATGCCAGGAGCTCAAATACCATGCGCCGCGACGTGTCGGCACGCTCGGTATCAGTCCTCACCACCATGCCGGGGGTCGGCTTGCGAATACAGGACGCCGCCAGCACACGCTCACCCTCGACCTCCACCATGCAGGCACGGCAATTGCCATCAGCGCGATAGCCCGGCTTGTCGAGATGACACAGATGCGGAATTCTGGTGCCCTCGCGCTTCGCAACTTCCCAGATGCTCTCACCCGGTGCAGCGCTGACTTCGCGGCCATCGAGGGTGAATTTGATTGAATTGGTCATCACAATTCCTCACTGAAATATTTCAACAGGTGGTTGACCGGGTTGGGGGCCGCCTGGCCAAGGCCGCAAATAGAAGCATCCCGCATCACCTGTTCGATGTCGCGAATGGTCGCCTCGTCCGGCTTGCCGGTCTTGGACAACAGCGCCACCAGCTTCTCGGTTCCGCCCCGGCATGGCGTGCACTGGCCGCAACTTTCATGCTTGAAGAAGTTCAGCGTGTTGAGAACTGCCTGTTTGACATTGTCCTGATCCGACAGGATCACGATTGCATGGCTGCCAACGAAAGAACCCAGCTTGGCGAGTTCACCGCCAAAATCGAGCGGGATATCACCCATGCTCGCGGGCAACACGCCACCCGATGCACCCCCTGGATAATAGGCCTTGAACTGGTGACCGTCTGCCATGCCACCGCAGTAGTCATCAATCAGCTCGCGAACCGTGAT
Organism: Nitratireductor sp.; assembly: GCA_020441795.1. Classification (GTDB taxonomy): domain Bacteria; phylum Pseudomonadota; class Alphaproteobacteria; order Rhizobiales; family Rhizobiaceae; genus BOKV01. The sequence continues at coordinate 502 of JAGRLM010000391.1, read as the reverse complement.
GCCCGCTGGTGCCAGCTTTACCCCCGGGTTCTTGACGCGGCCCGATACCGACCATGAGCGAATGCCAAGATGACCTTCCTTGCCCTGGTCGGCAAACCATTTCGGACCTTTTTCAACAATGTCGCGCAGCCACCAAAGCGTTTCGACATTGTGGTTGAGCGTTGGCCTTCCAAACAGGCCCACTTCGGCAATGAAGGGCGGGCGATGCCGTGGCAGTCCGCGCTTGCCCTCAATGCTTTCGATCATCGCTGACTCTTCACCGCAAATATAAGCACCAGCTCCCCTGCGAAGTTCGATGAAGCCCTGGGCGATCAGCCCCTTGGCTTCAAGTGCGGCAATCTCGCTACGCAGGATTTCCAGTACGGCAGGGTACTCGTCGCGCATGTAGAGATAAATACGCTCCGCCTCGACAAAATGCGCCGCGATCAGCGCTCCTTCAAACAAGCGATGCGGATCACGTTCCAGATAATATCTGTCCTTGAAGGTGCCGGGCTCGCCCTCG
>JAGRLM010000390.1 GCA_020441795.1 Nitratireductor sp. | reverse complement strand
TTTGAGAATGGTCGCCAAGGAATGAACGGAGGACCGTTTTTTGCCGATGTTCATCGCAGTTTCAAATTCTGTGTGTTCGTGGCAAGTCCGACGCCGACCGAGTTTCCCGCGAATTGCGCGTTCTTCATACATGATGTCGCTCAGCTCTCAGACCCTAATCGCCGCTTTCAGCTAACAGCCGATGATTTTGCTCGGTTGAACCCAAATACTGGAACTGCACCGATATTCCGCTCGCGACGTGACGCAGAGCTTACAACCGCGATCTACGACCGCCTGCCAATCATGGTGGATCACACGGGCGGCGATCCGGTCAAAACCTGGCCGGTCAAGTACTCAACCATGTTTCACATGACAAACGACTCCGGCCTGTTTCGCACGCTCTCCGAGCTGGAGGAGCAAGAAGGAGCCTACCCTGTCGGCGGTAATCGATATGGGAGTGCATCCGGTGAATGGTTGCCGCTGTATGTCGGACGCATGATCCATCAATTCGACCATCGCGCGGCATCCGTCGAAGTGAATGCAGAGAACCTGCACAACGCAGCCCTTAGTGGTGAAATCACATCTGAACAAAAGGCCGACCCGGATTTCTTGCCTGTTCCCCAATACTGGGTCCCTGCAAGCGAGGTAGAATTCCCTGCCGGTCTTGACTGGCTGATCGCTTTCCGGGACATCGCCCGAGCAACCGACATGCGAACCATGATCGCAGCAGCTATTCCGCTATGTGGAGTTGGGAATACTGCCCCCATTATCGTGCCGGACGACATTGAGACTTATCGCAGATATGCTGACAGGCTATTGGGAAATCTCGGTGCGCTCGTGTTCGACTACGTGGTGCGGCAGAAAGCCCAGAGTACACACCTGAACTGGTACATAGTCGAACAGCTTCCTGTCGTTCCACCGCAACGCTTTGATGATGTCCGGTTCGGTTCCAAGACGGCAGGCGAGATCATCCGCGAAGTCGTGCTGGAATTGACTTACGCCGCGAACGACATGGCATCATTCGCCCGCGATATGGGCCATGTAGACCCGGATGGCGTTGTGAAGCCTCCATTCTTATGGGACGAAGAGCGAAGACTGAAACTGAGAGCCAAGCTCGACGCTGTTTTTTTTCACTTGTACGGCGTCACAGACCGCGACGACGTGCGGTATATCTTTTCAACATTCCCGATTATCGAACGCCAGGAAAAGGATGCCTATGGCGGCCGTTTTAGGTCATGTGAGTTGTGCCTTGCCTACATGAATGCACTCGCCGCCAGCGATCCTGATGCTGAGGTGGCGGGATGAAAATAGAGCAAATCGAGCTGGGTAATTTCCGCAAGCTACAAAGCGTTCATGTCGGCATCTCTGAGCAAAAAACTGTATTTGTTGGCGCGAATAATAGCGGAAAAACATCGGCAATGGTTGCGCTTCGTTGTTTTCTACTTGAGCGCGAGCGCACAAAATTCTCTCTAAACGACTTCACGCTTTCTTACTGGCCGGCCATTGAGGAGATGGGCCGGTCCTGGGAGGAGGCGAAAGCCGCCGCGCAGGAGCTTCCTGAACCGGATTGGGCGCCTTTTCTGCCATTTCTGGATGTCTGGCTCGTTGTAGAAAAGAGCGAGGCGCATTTCGTCCAGAAGCTCATTCCGACGCTGGATTGGGATGGAGGGCGTCTCGGCGTCAGGTTGAGGCTTGAGCCAAGAGACTCCGAACAACTGCAAAAGGATTTCCTAGCCGCCCGAGAAGATGCCAAGGCGATAGAAGCTGCCGATAAGGGCGGCGATGGCGCAGCCTCAGGCGAGGGCGCGAGCAGCGCTATCATATTGTGGCCGAGGAGCCTTACCGAATATCTGCAGCGTCGCTTCAGCAGCCAATTCACCGTCCGCGCCTATGTTCTCGATCCCGCAAAGCTGGCTGCACCAGAGCACGGCCTTGCTAAGCCGCAGGCAATCACCTGCGACGCCGTACCGATTGAGGGGGAGGCATTCAAGGGACTCATTCGTATCGATGAAATACCCGCGCAGCGAGGCTTTGGCCAACTTGATGGTCCGTTGGACCCGGACGATGACGGGCCTGCGGTCCGCGCATCCGCTACACGCAAGCTATCTGAGCAGCTACGCCGCTATTGGAATAGGCACCTCGACCCATACGACAGTCCTGATGCTAAGGACCTTGAGGCGTTACGGGCGATAGAGCAGGCTCAAAAGGCCTTCGATGACCGCCTGCGCGAAGGCTTTGGTGAAGCCCTCAATGAAGTTGAGGGATTGGGCTACCCTGGCGTCACCGACCCCCGCCTGAAGATTGCCACCCGTCTTAAGCCCGTAGATGGGTTGAACCACGAAGCGGCTGTTCAATACATGATTCAGGTTTTGGACGGCGAAAGTGCCATCGACCTAAATTTGCCCGAAGACTCGAACGGGCTAGGCTACCAGAACCTCATATCAATGATCTTTCGCTTGATGAGTGCAAGGGACGCTTGGATGCGTGTCGGAAAGGCCGCGTCGAAATCCGAAGCGGAATCCGACACCCTCATTCCGCCGCTGCATCTGGTGTTGATCGAAGAGCCGGAGGCCTATCTCCACACTCAGGTTCAACAGGTCTTCATCCGGCAGGCATACAAGATTCTCCGCAATCATGAGGAACTCAGGAACAGTAAGTCCGCCCTGACGACGCAGATGATTGTCAGCACCCATTCCAGTCATCTTGCTCACGAATGCGACTTCGATTCGTTGAGGTATTTCCGACGACTTCCCGCCGCGACAAAGGGCGTCCCGATCTCTTCGGTCGTTGACCTGGGCAGCGCATTCGGGACGGACGTAGAGACGAAGCGCTTTGTAACACGCTATGTGAAGGTGACGCATTGCGACCTGTTTTTCGCGGACGCCGCAGTGCTGGTTGAAGGGCCTGCCGAGCGCGTTTTGGTTCCGTTTTTCATACGCCACCAACCGGACCTGCAGGACTTGCAGGAATGCTATGTTACCTGGCTCGAAATTGGAGGGAGCCATGCGCACAGGCTCAGGAGCTTGATCGAGCAACTAGGGCTCACAACACTAATAATAACCGACCTGGATGCAACGGACGCGGACAATAAGTCCGTGGCGCCGGTACGCGGCGCAACGCAGAAGTCCCGCAACGCCACCCTCAAGACATGGTGTCCAAAACAAGACGACCTTGACGCATTGCTTGACCTGAAGCCGGAGAGCAAGGTCGCTGAATATCGTGAAACCAATTTTTCGATCAGGGTCGCCTATCAGTGCCCGATCGTGGTTGAGTTCAAAGGCACGAAGGGAGAATTCGTTTCCAATACTCTTGAAGATGCCCTTGCGGCTCAAAATTTGAATCTTTTTTCGTCGGGTGATGGCAAGGGCCTGTTTGCCAAATTCAAGGCTGCAATAGACGGTAGCTCAACGATCGCGGAACTGCAGGCGAAGCTGTTTGAGGAGCTGAAGGCAGGGGGCAAGGCGGAGTTTGCACTTGATCTGCTGGAACTGGAAAATCCTGCCGCGTTACAACCGCCTCTGTACATCCGCGAAGGCCTGGTTTGGTTGGCGGGACAACTTAGAAAGGTTCAGAAGGAACTCGGGGTAGCGTTGCCACTGCAAGAAGCGCCGGAGAAGTCGGCGAAGGACTCGTGATGTCCGACGTAGCCATCGGATCAAACGCGAATCTCGATGACCCCGTCGATGACGAGATCGCCGGATTTCTCAATCCCGCCAAGCCACAGAGCTTCTTTCTTTATGCCGGTGCCGGTTCGGGCAAAACGCGATCGCTCGTCAAGGCGCTCAATGCTATCCGGCAAGCCTACGGCCGCCAACTGGCTTATCAGGGCAAGCGAGTCGGGGTCATTACCTACACGAATGCCGCTCGCGACGAAATTCAAAGTCGTATTGACTTCCACCCGCTCTTTTGCGTTTCAACGATCCACAGTTTCGCCTGGGAGCTCATCAAGGATTTCAGTAGCGATATTCGAGAATGGCTCAGGGCGGACCTTCGGGCAGATATAGAAAAACTGAAGGCGGAAGAGGCCAAGGGGCGCCCTGGCACAAAAGCATCGATCACCCGTCAGGCGCAGATCGAGTCCAAGACAAGACGCCTTGATCGTCTCGATACAATACCAAAATTTGCCTACAATCCGACAGGCGAGAACCGCGAGCCGAACTCGCTCAATCATTCAGAGGTCATTGAGATATCTGCCGACTTCATTACTTCGAAGCCGCTAATGCAATGGATTTTGGTCGGACGATTTCCGTTTCTCTTAATTGATGAGAGCCAAGATACGAACCGGCGACTTATGGACGCGTTTCTGGAGACAGCAAAAAAACACGAGCCGCGGTTCGCGCTGGGCTTAATCGGCGATGTGATGCAGCGCATATATGCCGACGGCAAGGAGAGGATCGAGGAGAGTCTTCCTGCATCTTGGCCTACGCCATCAAAGAAGCTCAACCACCGTTGCCCAAAGCGCGTGGTAGCCCTCATCAACAAGATCCGGTCAGATGTGGATGCGCATATCCAAGTGCCGCGAACGGACGCGGTTGAGGGTTGTGTCCGTCTGTTCATCCGGAGGTCTGACGCCAATGACAGGAGGGCAGTCGAAGACTCCGTTCGACAACAGATGGCGGAGAAGACCGGTGATGAGAATTGGAACGATCACGGCGCCTGCAAGATTCTGACGCTTGAACATCATATGGCCGCAGCGCGTCTTGGTTTCAGCCGCGTGTTTGATCCGCTTTACGAGATTGATGAATGGCGCACCGGCCTGCTGGATGGGAGCTTTCCGCCAACACAATTCTTTGCCCAAAACGTGCTGCCGCTAGTGCAGGCGCAGCAGGCCGGCGACAGATTTGCCGTTGCGAGGATTGTTCGCAGTCATTCCCCCTTGCTCTCTGCTCGGGCGCTCAAGGAAGCGGGCGATCCCGCTAATCTTCTCCGCTCGGCGCAGGCCGGGGTGGATGCATTGGCGGCACTCTGGGAGAAGACTGAGCCGACTTGCGGACAGGTTCTAACTTCCGTTGCAGAAAGCAAGCTTTTCGATATACCCGAACGGCTGTTGCCGGTTCTTCAAGTTCTGCAGAAGGCTGCTTCGGACAGCGCGGAAGAGGCGGAGCCGGACGATCCGGTTACGCCGGAAACATCGGCTCTACTTGCTTTTCTTGACGCACCCTTCGAACAGATTGATCTGTACCGCCAATATGTATCGGGCCTCGCTCCCTTCGATACGCACCAAGGTGTCAAAGGGCGGGAATTTGATCGTGTTATGGTCATTATGGATGATGTGCAGGCGCGAGGCTTCATGTTTGGATACGAGAAACTTTTTGGCGCCAAAGCCGCTTCGCAAACCGACATCAAGAACGCCGCGGAAGGCAAAGAGACTGGTGTCGACCGCACCCGCCGCCTGCTTTACGTAACCTCCAGCCGAGCAGAGAGAAGCCTTGCACTTGTCACTTACACGGAGAATCCTGCAGCAATTCAGTCGTTTGTTATTGAGAATAAATGGTTTTCCGAAGAAGAAATAGACGTAAATTATTAATTGTATAAAACTTAATTAGCAAATTTTAAATTAAATGGCGTTTAAGTTTGAATATAATGAAAGGGATATTTTCTTGGAAATGCGTTCCCACGCATATTTCATGGGAACCGCATTGCGAAATGCGAGGTGTCCTTCGATGATCGGATCACAGCCTAAGCGCAGATAGCGTGCGGCGTTATCCTTGTGCTCCGATATCAGCTCTACCCGGGTGAGATGCTTCAACAAGTCGTCCGGTTTTCCATCGTGCCTCAACTGCCCGCGAAAATCCGCAAGCTGCTCGGCAACCTCGCCATCGGTCTTTCGGTATTGAAGGTCTTTGCATTCGATGAGCAGCACGCGTCCGGAATCTGCTTTCCAGGCCAGGACATCGACATCGCCGTAATCGCGGTCAAACCCCTTCGCCAACAGCTTCGTGACGGCAACTTCTGTTTCCGTGGCCCAACCCAATTCTTCCAAGCGAGTAGCGACATCGCTGGTAAACTGAGACCCAATGCGGTCTCTGGACTTGCCGGCCCAGCGATTCATTTTTGGTCGCAACTGCCACCTGGGGAAGTCCCCCTTATGGTAGTGACCAACCATGTAGACGAGCGCATCTCGCACAAGCCCGGGTGCGACGATGAATGTCGGTTCGTCTCCAGCTTCATCCAGTTGGATGAGAGGTCGACGCAATACCGTTAGAGCCCGTCTATATCGCCAGGGAAAGATATCTTTGGCGTTGAATCCGTCGGGTATGTCCCGCCAATTCGCCCGCCCTTTGAGCGTGATTAAATCAATCAATGCGCCAACTTCACTAGAACCGAAGCCCTGACCCTCCAGCTTTAGATCAAGCAGTTCACTCTTCTTGAGCTTCAAAATCGCGCGGCCGTGTTCGATACCAAGGTTTTCAAGTGCGTCGATATATTTGCGAACCGTATCGATGGACGCGCAGAATTGTTCCTCGAAGGCTACCCAGAATTCATCATCGAGGGGATTCCGGTCGCCGGAGTCCGTGATGCTCTCGTCCGTGAAATGTTTTGGATACTTTTCGATGCTGTCGGACACAGTTAGATCCGCGGCTTCTCGCCTATATGGGGTCAGTACTTCTTCCTGAAATCTGACATTGGCGTGAATATCACCCAGCGGTCGAACCACAATACGCGGCTCCATCGCATCCCAGTGAATAGCGTCTGACCAACCTCCAAGTCCGGAAATAGTCAGTATCTTTGCCATGAGCCGGGAGATGTCCCGGCGACCGGGTTTCTTTCCGCCCTGCGCAGGGCATTCGCAAATCGCAAACTCAATCAGAAGCCGGGATGCGTGGAATACCGCGTTCAACTCAAACTCGTGATCGATGATGGTTTTGCGGGCAGCTTCCTTGTCGTTGTGCAATGCGATGACAGCCCGGCTTGTACGGCGCCAACGATCACGATCCACAACGGCGCTTTCATGATTGAGAAGTGCAATCGTGATAACCGCCTCCCGGTCGAACTCTCGCAACTCCAGGCAGACCTCGTCCTCAAGGAGTTTGACCACGCCGTTGAGATATTCCGTGCAATTGCGCTTACCTTCGATTTCTCCGCCGGCCGAACGTTCGCGGGTTCTCCATCCAAGCCCTAGTTTGAAAGTTGCGGCATCATCTCCGTCGATCTTGATTGGAGAAGCCCAGACCGAATTATGAACGAAATCCCTGAACCGCCGCGCTCTGAAGGCGTGAGCCTGCCGTGCATCCGGTCCGGTCACGATTTGCGCAACGAGCACGCTCTTATCTTCATCGCCAAGTTCGATGCCCGCTAGCTGTGCTGTCCCTTCGACCAATTTGGTAACAAGAGCGCGCTCACCCACATTTTCGGGATTTTGCAGAGCGTATTCAAACTCTTCGGCAACCGTCATAATGAGCGTTGCGCCTTCGACCCGGATATCGATGTGCTTTAATGCATCTTCGATTCCTGGAAACGCTCTGCGCCCTGGATCGGAACGATCGCCGATATGACCTTCGAAGCGGGCTTTCCAGAGAAGGACCGGCGGGAGTGTACGATCAAAGGTCCGATCAAGAACGGGCGCGGCCAATCGTAGCCAGGTTCTGAGCATTTCGTGACGCTGAGAAGCGAGATAGCCGCTTGTTTTGTCGGTTGTTTCCAGTTCTACCCACCATGCCCGGTTGGACGTTTCATAGACGCCCATTGGCCAGCGCGATCCTGCTTCCAGGCTCACAAAATATGGTTTGTCACGGTCTTCCTGGAACGGTGACTCGCCTTCCTTGAAGACTGTCAACCAGCGGCCCGTGATATGCTGACATGCATGTTCGTCTACGGACTGTGCAACTTCCTGACGGAGTTTCAGAAGGCCGTTCTGATCTATCAAAAGGAGATTCTGCCCGTCCCCTGTTCCAAATCCTTCAGGCACATCGGCGTGTGGCACCAAATGGCCGCCCAACCTGCGCGCCCAGGCCACCATATTCAAAAGGCCGTTGATGTTTTGTAGATTGACCCCAATTTCGGCGAGCCGATCGCGCCCATCAAGAATTCGAAGGAGCGATAACGTGTTGAAGCCGTGAAGACGGCTCAGCGTTACGAAGTCAGGCGCTCCTATGATTTCAACACGCCAATTCTCTCTTTGTTTGTTGCCCTCGCTTTGCAGCATTCCACGACCAACGCCGCAGGCCACGACGATGCTTAAGCCGCCTCGGAAATCTTCCACTTTCCGAGCTGCGTCATAGGCGTGGTCAATCCACGTTTCGATATCCTTAGAAAGCTCTTTGTGGCTGTCCTCTGGTAGCATGCCAACTAGTCCGCCATCTGCAAAGCCTTGTAGCGTGTCACCCACGAAAACCAGATTGACAAAAAAACCTTCGTCGGCCCGCATGCTCACACCCGCAAGAAATCCATTTTCAGTTTCGCGGAATTCCAGATCGGCACCGGCGTTTTGTCCGAGCAACGGGGTGTTGGACAATAGCCGAGCATATTCATAGGCGAGCGTCGCTGCGAAAGTTCCGGCTAGCCCGAGTGCTTCCATTTTTTCGATGACAAATCTGCGGATCGCAGCCGTCACAGCGGATGGTAGCAACAGATGAGCTTCGCCGTTTCGATAGACCAGCGGATACCGTTCAAGGTCCGAATGTCCGATCATATCTTCTGCGAGCTGGCTTCGCTTCGACGGGTCAAAGCCAAACTCCGCTAGATCATCAAGCTCAATCCCCAATTGCCCAAGCTGCTTATCGGTAAAGCGAATTGCCCGCCTCAAGGAGCTCAAGCTGTTCAGAACGGGTTTGGATATCTTGTCCTGCGGTTCGCTTTCACCGACGATGTTCCGCGCTAGCTCGACGCGCTCGCAAACCTCGTCGGATATCCTGAGTAGACAATAGATAGCCTCGCGCATCTCATTGTACGGCGACCCGTCCGGAATCATCTCAAGCGCATTGATAACCCGCTGCGTATGGAACCCGGCTGACTCCCAAATTCCTTCCAAGACCCGAAAGTTGCCTTTGGACGTCGTTATGTTCGATACAAAGACGTCTTCGGCCGGATCTTCCATCCATCCTGCCGGGCCACTACCGAGCGCCTCAAACAATGACGAGACAAGTTGCGGTGTCGGCTTTTTCGTGCCTTTTCCCAAGGCGAGAGAAAGATGCGTCAGGATTTCCAACCGCAGACAATTTGCCTGCAATGACGGATCGGTTAATAACCCGCCGAAACAAGAAGCCAGACGTAGAGGATCATAAGCCGCGATTTGGGACAGCGCTTCGGCATGGTTTCCTAACACCGAAGCGATCGGGACCGAGCCAAATATTGCCGGTAAGTTCAGGCTCTCCGGTAGGTCGTTGCCGCTTTCTTCCTCTGTCTTATGCTGAGCCATACCACGTTCCCTTGCCAATACCCTGTTGGGTTATGTGGTTGGCGGCGGTGAGGGCGGCGAGGTGCTTCTTGACCGTGTTGCGGTTGGCGCCGGTCAATTTGACGATCTCGCTGATGGTCATGCGGCCGCGATCCCTGATGGCTTCGATGATCTGAAGTGAGAGCTCGGGCAGCGTGGCCATGACGATGCGCTCGCGCTCAATTTTCTTTTCCAACCGGCATTTTTGTTGCTGTAGCGCGCGCAGGAAATAGACCGTCCAGGGCTGCCAGTTTGGCTTGGGACTGCGGATCGTGCGCTGGGTCTGACGCAGGGCGAGGTAGTAGCCTTCCTTCGAATTTTCGATGACGCTTTCCAGCGATGAGTAGGGAACATAGGCATAGCCCGCGCGCAGCAGGAGCAGCGTGGTCAGGATACGTGACAGCCGTCCGTTACCATCTTGAAACGGGTGGATTTCAAGGAAGGTGACAGTGAACACGCCGATGACCAAAAGCGGGTGAAG
>JAGRLM010000389.1 GCA_020441795.1 Nitratireductor sp. | reverse complement strand
TTCGAGCCCCGTCACTCGCGCCAGTTTCCCTTTCATTGTTTTGCGATGGTTTGGAAACTGGTGCATGCCTGTCGCATTGAGGGTGCTTAGCTCAGCTGGGAGAGCAACTCGTTTACACCGAGTAGGTCGGCGGTTCGATCCCGTCAGCACCCACCATCTTCAATGATCAAATATTGTTAATTTCGAGCGCCACGCTTCGCGCATCGACTTCGATTGCCAGTTTTCCAATGGCAAAATGCACCGGCTCAGCGCTTTGATTGATCATCACGACCATTGACTGGCCTTCCTTGCAATCGAGAACCATGGCAAAGCCTCCAAGGTCACGGTTCTCCCAGTCGCCTGGATGCATGGCGTTTCCGTCAGCACGAAGCCATTCGACATCGCGAGGATTGCCCTCGCCGCTCAAAAGCCCCTGCTCCCGCAGGCAGTCGAACTGTCGTCGAATTGCCGACAATGTCACCACATGATTCTCGATTTCGAGATCGCGATGCTCCCAGTCGAGCCAATTGATCTCATTGTCCTGACAATAGGCATTATTGTTGCCTGATCGCGATTTGCCGAACTCATCGCCCGCACAAAGCATCACCGTGCCGCGCGACAGGAACAGGCTCGACAGCAGCGCCTTGATATCCGCTTTCCGCCGCGCAAGGATAACAGCATCCTCGCTCTTGCCTTCAACGCCATTGTTCCACGAATGATTGGTGTTGTGGCCATCGCGGTTGTTTTCGCCATTGGCTTCATTGTGTTTGTGCTCATAGGCAACAATATCCGCGAGCGAAAAGCCGTCATGGGCTGCGAGGAAATTGACACTCCGCGTCTTGTCGCCATTTCGGGCAAATATGTCGGATGAGCCCGCCAGCCGCGTCGCCAGTTCCCCCGGCAGAGCCGCTCCCTGCCAATAGCGACGCAAGTCATCGCGATAGCGGTCATTCCATTCCAGCCAGCCATCGGGGAAATTTCCCAACTGGTATCCGTCGGGACCGATATCCCAGGGTTCGGCGATCATGATGCGGTCACCAAGCACGGGATCATCCGAAATCGCCGAAAAGATCGTCGCATTCCGGTCAAACCCCGCGCCAGACCTCGCCATGATCGGGGCGAGGTCGAAGCGGAAACCATCCACCCCCGCCTCTTCGACAAAATGTCGGAGGCTATCGACAATGAGCGCGCGAACACGCTGATGATCACAGGCAACGGTATTGCCACAACCCGTATCATTGACCAGCAGACCGGGATCACTTTCGGCGTGGCGATACCACACCCGGTTATCCAGCCCGCGCAAGCTTAGCGTCGGGCCGAACCGGTCGCTTTCTCCGGTATGGTTGAAAACGAGATCGAGTATGACGCCGATCCCTGCTTCGCGAAGTGCCTGCACGGCGCTGCGCAAATCGGCAATACCCCCCGGCGCAAGGCGCGGGTCCAGCGCCATGAATGAAACCGGATTGTAGCCCCAGGCATTGGTCAGGCCCAGGGGCGGCAAATGTCGCTCGTCGATCCAGGCCGTAACCGGCATCAACTCGATGGCGTCCACCCCGAGCCGAACCAGATGCTCGATGATCGCCGGTTCGCCAAGCGCTGAGATCGTTCCCCGTTTGGCTTCCGGCACCTGCGGGTGAAGGAAGGTGAGCGCCTTGACCTGCGCCTCGTAAACAAGGCCACCTGGCTTGAACAGTGGTGGCTTTGCAACCCTGGAGCCGGATTTTCGGACAACAACCGCTTTCGGCATCAGGCTGGCAGTGTCAAAACCATATTGTGTCAACCGCGCGTCGTATTGGTAAGACCGGTCTATCTGGGTGGCATGGGGATCCATGAGCAATTTGGATGGGTCAAACCACAATCCATGATCAGGTGCATATTCGCCATGTGCACGAAACCCGTAGCGCGTCCCCTCGCCCGCACGTGGAAGCACCACTTCAAAACGCACATCATCGATACGCTGCATGGCGTGGCGTGTCTCGACCTCATCACCTGCGAACACGGCAAGCTCGATTGCCGCCGCGTCACTCGATTCGACAATGAAGCGCAGCCCGCCTTCTACGAATTCGACACTCATCGGATCAGGTAATCACATCGGGTGCGTTGCGCCCGGTATGTCTGGCAATACCTGCCAACTCATCCGCAGCGGTAATGATATCGGCAAGCGCTGCTTGCGTTTCACCAAACATGGTCTGCGGATTTCCGTCGAAACGCTCAAGATAGACGCGCAGCGTTGCCCCCGATGTCCCTGTACCGGAAAGCCGGAAGACGACGCGCGACCCGCCCTTGAACAGAATGCGCACGCCCTGATTTTCGCTGACAGAGCCATCAACAGGATCGTGATAGGAGAATTCGTCCGCCGTTTCGATCACAAGATCGCCGATCACACGTCCGCCAAGCCTCCCAAGACTCGCGCGCAATTCGCGCATCAGCGCATTGGCAGCATCGCTATCGACGCCTTCATAATCATGACGGGAATACTGATTGCGGCCATATTCGCGCCAATGCGCTTCAACGATCTGCTTCACCGGTTCCTTGCGCACCGCAAGAATGTTGAGCCAAAGCAATACCGCCCACAGACCGTCCTTCTCGCGCACATGATCCGAGCCCGTGCCGGCACTTTCCTCACCACATATCGTGACCTTGCCCGCATCAAGCAGATTGCCGAAAAATTTCCAGCCCGTCGGCGTCTCGAACAAGGGCAGGCCGAGTTTTTCGGCAACACGGTCAGCTGCTGCACTGGTCGGCATCGAGCGCGCAATCCCTGCGAGCCCTTTTGCATAGCCTGGCGCGAGATGGGCATTGGCAGCCAGCAGCGCCAGTGAATCGGATGGCGTTACAAAAATACCCTTGCCAATGATCAGGTTGCGGTCGCCGTCACCATCCGATGCTGCGCCAAAATCCGGCGCATCAGGTGACATCATCAGATCGTAGAGTTCTTTTGCATGAACCAGATTGGGGTCCGGATGATGACCGCCAAAATCCGGCAATGGAGTGCCATTTACGACTGTCCCACGTGCAGCGCCCAGCCGATTCTCGAGGATTTCATGCGCATAGGGGCCGGTCACCGCGCTCATGGCGTCGAACCGCATCGCGAAACCTGACGCAAACATTGCGCGTATCGCATCAAAGTCGAACAGCGTTTCCATCAAGGCAGCGTAGTCAACAACCGGATCAACTACCTCGACTTCCATGGCACCCAAATTGGCGAATCCGATCTTGCCAAGATCAATATGGCCACCGTCGGCAATCCTGTATTGCGAAATGGTCTGTGTCCGCGAATAGATCGCCTCGGTCACCTTCTCCGGGGCTGGGCCGCCATTGGAGGTGTTGTATTTGATGCCAAAATCCTCTTTCGGCCCGCCCGGATTATGGCTGGCCGACAGAATAATGCCGCCAATCGCCGTGCGTTTGCGGATAAGATTGCTTGCCGCCGGTGTCGACAATATGCCGTCCCTGCCGGCAATCACCCTGGCAAAACCATTGGCAGCAGCCATTCGTATTACCAGTTCGGTAGTCTCGCGGTTCCAGTATCGGCCATCGCCACCGACAACCAGTGTCGAACCCTCACGCCCGTCGATGCAATCGAAAATCGCCTGGATGAAATTCTCGCTGTAGCCGGGCTGTTGGAATGCCGGCACCTTTTTTCGCAAGCCGGATGTGCCGGGCTTCTGTCCGTCGAAGGGTATGGTCGCGACTGTTCGGATCATGTCTGGCTCATTGTCCTGTTAGACCGGAGTAAAGTGAATGATAACGTGCCGCACTTCTGCCCCATGACACGTCGCTTTTCATGGCGGCTTTCTGCATCGCCGACCAGGTCTTGCGATCGGCAAACAGCGATTGCGTGCGATGGATAGCATTGAGCAGACCGGGAACATCGAGCCGAGAAAACTGGATTCCCGTGGCAACGCCTGCATTGACTGCCGCGTCATTTGCATCAATCACCGTGTCTGCCAGTCCGCCGGTTCGCGTAACGACAGGAATGCAGCCATAGCGAAGGCCATAGAGCTGTGTCAGGCCGCAAGGTTCAAACCGCGAGGGAATGACAATCGCGTCAGCACCGCCCTGAATGAGATGTGACAAGCCCTCGTCATAGCCGATGATGGCGCCAACCCGGCCACGATGACGCGCCGCCGCGCCCAGCAATTCGCCCTCCAGCGCATTGTCCCCTGATCCCAGCACGACAAGCCGCGCGCCCGAGGCTACGATGCCATCTACCGCTGCCGCCAGAACATCCATGCCCTTTTGCCAGGTGAGCCGCGATATCACGCAGAAAATCGGAGATGCATCGCTCTCCAATTGAAAGCGCGTTTCCATCGCCTTGCGGTTAGGCTTGCGCGCGGCAAGCTTCCTGGCGTTGTAAATCTGCGCCAGACGGGAATCCGTTTCCGGATTCCATTCATCCATGTCGATCCCGTTGACAATGCCATGCACCACTACGGAGCGCGCATTGATCAGACCATCAAGGCCCATGCCGAACTCGGCTGAGCGGATTTCCTGCGCATAAGTGGGAGACACTGTGGTGATGGCGCTGGCCAGTTGCAGACCAGCCTTGAGATATCCAACACCGCCATAATATTCAACGCCGTCAACCGACCAGGCATTCTCGGCAAGGCTCAGTTCGGGAAAGATCGATGCCGGAAACTGCCCCTGAAATGCGAGATTGTGAACCGTCATCACTGACGGCACGCCCGCCGCCGGGCCATAGGCCAGATAGGCTGGCGTCAGCGCCGCCTGCCAGTCATGGGCATGGACAAGGTCCGGTTTCCAGCCGGCAAGCTTGCCCGCAGCCACATCCGCTGCCGCCCGCGCAAGCGCTGCAAATCGTCGCCAGTTATCCGGCCAGTCCTTGCCCGAACTGTCGGCATATGGCCCCCCTTTGCGGGCGTAGAGATGCGGCGCGTCCAGTACAAGCAGATCAAGTCCGGATTGCTGGAGCGAAAACAGTCTTGCCGCTCCGCCAAACAAGTCCGGCCAGCTTTCGACAGGCTTTGCCTTGCCAACCTTATCCATCACCAAGGGATAGCCCGGAATGATGCTTCGGCACTCCACGCCCATACCACCCAGTGCCAGCGGTAACGCACCGGCAACATCAGCCAATCCACCTGTCTTGATCAGGGGATGGATTTCGGAGGTAACCGACAAAACCCTCATTCGTAGATCAGCCCCGCCTCATCCAGCATGTTCTGGGTTATGAGGCATACCCCGCTCTCGGTCCGCCTAAAACGGCTCGCATCAAGTTCGGGATCTTCGCCCACCACCAGACCAGCGGGAATCTTGACGCCACGGTCGATCACCACTTTCGACAGCCTTGCATGTCTTCCAATCACGCATTCAGGCAGAACCACCGCCTGGTCGAGCGACGAATAGGAGCGCGCCAGCACGCCCGTAAAAATCAGTGACCGGTTGAGGGTGGCACCCGAAATGATGCAATCACCCGACACCAGCGAGGAAATTGCAGCACCACGACGACCTTCCTCATTGTGCACGAATTTCGCTGGCGGCCTGATTTCGGCATAGGTCC
>JAGRLM010000388.1 GCA_020441795.1 Nitratireductor sp. | reverse complement strand
CCTTGGCTGCCGGATTGTTGCGTGGATCTGGAGCAAACGTCATCAGCGTGCCATTGACCGCGTCGCCAGCAATTGATGCCAGTTCGTTGGAAACGATGCCGTCACCGGACATGAAGGTAGCCTTCAAGCCCTGGTCCGCCATCTGGCGCATGATCAGGCCGGCTTCAGTGTGCAGGCCGCCGAAATATACAACGGAAACGCCGGCTTCCTTCATCTTCGCGATCAGTGCGGAGAAGTCCTTGTCGCCGGTGTTGATGCCTTCATACATGGCTTCGGTCACGCCGGCATCGTTCATGGTCTTCTTGGTGAAGTCCGCGAGGCCCTGGCCGTATGGGGTCTTGTCGTGAATGACTGCAACCTTGGCGTCCTTGAAGTTCTTGGCGATGTAGTCGCCGGCAACCAGGCCCTGCTGGTCATCACGGCCGCAGGTGCGGAATGTGTTCCACAGGCCACGCTCGGTGAAGGTCGGGTTGGTGGAAGCTGGAGTGATCTGCATCACGCCGTTTTCCGCATAGACTTCAGATGTCGGGATGGAAACGCCCGAGTTGAAGTGACCCACGACGAATTTCACGCCATCTGCCACGAATTTGTTGGCAACGGAGATGCCCTGCTTTGGATCGGAGACGTCGTCGCCGAAGGAAAGCACGATCTTCTCGCCGTTGACGCCACCAGCTGCGTTGATGTCTGCAACGGCCTGCTCTGCGCCCTTCTGGAGCTGAGCACCAAAAGCTGCGTTAGGGCCGGTAAGCGGACCGGCGACGCCGATCATCATGTCTGCTTTTGCACTTGCGCCAAAAGCGACAAATGCCGACAGCGCGAGTGCTGAAACAAGCATCTTCTTCATTGTTTGATACTCCCTTGTGAATGGTGCGATGTTGAAAACCTCGTGAGGCATGCACCATGCCGCACAGGTATTGTTGAATGCCGCCGAAACGGCGTGTTTGCCGGAAATCCGGCAAATTTCGTTTCCTGACTCATGAAGCCTTGCTGCGCCATGTCAGCGGAGAGGCTCTTTCATATAGCCAGTGATATTGGCTGACCATCTGGTTGGTTCGGGTATATTGAAAGCCTACAAATCCCAGCACCATCAGCACTACGGTGTCAACAACATAGTATTGTGCCGTAAACATGGTGCCGTCGAAAAGCGCGTGATGGATAAAGCGAACCCCAACACCCAGAAGCAGGATGTAGACAAACAGGTTGAGATAGGTCCGCCAGGTTTCGGCGCAAGCCTTGCCTGTCATCCACGCGGCCCATCCGCCCAGAACCACGGTTATGAACACAAACTGCCAGAAAGAGGCTTCTTCGTACAAAATGCCTTGCATGGTTCTGTCCTCAGTGCCTTCCGCCCTCGAGATATGCTGCGCGCACATCCTCACGCTTCAACAATTCCGAACCTTCGCCGGTCATGGTGATCAGGCCATTGACCATGACATAGCCACGATGGGCGAGCTTGAGCGAATGAAACGCATTCTGCTCGACCAGCAGGACCGTCAGATGTTGCTGGCGGTTGAGTTCGCGAATGACCTCGAAAATCTGTTTGACGATCAGTGGGGCAAGTCCGAGTGACGGCTCGTCCAGCAGCAGCAGCTTCGGCCTGCCCATGAGCGCGCGCGCTATGGCAAGCATCTGTTGTTCGCCACCTGACAACGTTCCGCCACGCTGCGAAATGCGCTCCTTGAGCCTTGGAAACAGTTCAAAGACCCGCTTGAGATCATCATCGAAATGCGCATCGTCCACCAGGATTGCGCCCATCTGCAGATTTTCCAGCACGGTCATGCGCGGGAAAATGCGGCGACCTTCCGGAGACTGGGCAATGCCCAGGCGCATGATCTCGTGGGTGGGCATGGACGATATGTCCTTGCCATCGAAGATGATCTTGCCGGAGCGGGCGCGAGGATTGCCGCAAATCGTCATCATCATCGTCGACTTCCCAGCGCCATTGGCGCCGATAATGGTAACGATCTCGCCCTTGTCGACATGCAGATCGACGCCGCCAAGAGCCCGGATCGAGCCGTAATAGGTTTCGACAGCTTCCACGGACAGGAAAGGATTGCTCATCTTGCCTCTCCTTTCTTGCCCTTGCCGACGGCTTTCAGGTCTTCGCGTATCACCGGAATATCGATCTCGTCCTCGTCTTCAACGCCCAGATATGCGGCGATAACCTTTGGATCGTTCTTCACGAAATCAGGATTGCCGTCGGAAATCTTCTGGCCATATTCCAGAACAACCACATGATCGGAGATTTCCATGACAACCGACATGTCGTGTTCGATCAGCAGGGTGGAAGTACCCGTATCCTGGCGGATATCAAGCAACAGCTTGTTGAGCGCTGCCGATTCACGTGGATTGAGACCGGCCGCCGGTTCGTCGAGGCAAAGCAGTTCCGGGCCGGTGCACATGGCACGGGCAATTTCGAGACGGCGCTGTGCACCATAGGGAAGATCGCCTGCGGGATCATCGGCGCGCTGCAGCAGGTCGGCCTTTTCCAGCCAGTGCCGGGCAAGTTCGATCGAATTGCGCGATGCCTCCTTGTAGGTCTTGAGACCAAGCAGGCCGAGAATAGTGAAGCCCGATGCCCGCATCAGCTTGTTGTGCTGCGCGACCAGAAGGTTTTCCAGCACGGTCATGCCTGAAAAGAGCCGGATATTCTGGAATGTCCGGGCGACCTTTGCCTTTGCAGTGATCTGGAAATCCGGCATGCGCTCCAGCAGATGGGTCTTGCCACTGGATTCATGCAGCGTGATCATGCCTTCCGTCGGCTTGTAGAAACCGGTGATGCAATTGAACACGGTTGTCTTTCCGGCACCGTTGGGACCGATCAGAGCGGTGATCTCGCCGCGTTTGGCGGCAAAGGACAAGTCGTTGATCGCGACAAGCCCACCAAAGCGCATCGTGAGGTGTTCAACGGTCAGGATATTGTTGTTGGTGGAGGATGAGCCTTGCATCAGCCATGCCCCTCTGTTGTGAAGCTGCCGGATACTTCCTTGCGTTCGAAAAGGAAGGCGGTGGGCGTTCGATTGCCAACGAAACCTCGCGGCTTCCAGATCATGACCATGACCATGGCAACGCCAAAGAGCAGCATGCGGTAGAGTTCAGGCGTGAAGCCTTCACCGAATATCGCCTTGAGGAAGGTAAGTTCGCGCAGGATTTCCGTGCCACCGATCATCACGACGGCAGCAATTGCGATACCCGTCAGCGAGCCCATGCCGCCCAGAACAACGATGGCAAGAATGACAGCGGACTCGAGGAAGATGAAGGATTCAGGTGAAACGAAACCCTGGCGGGCGGCAAAGAAGGAGCCTGCAAAACCGCCAAACATGGCGCCGGTGGCAAAAGCCGTCAGCTTGGTGTTGGTGGTGTTGATGCCAAGTGACCGGCAGGCGACCTCGTCTTCGCGCAATGCTTCCCATGCGCGGCCAATCGGCATCTTGCGCAGGCGCAGCGTTACAAAGGCAGTCAACAGCGCCAGCAACAAGATGAGATAATAGAGGAATATCTTGTAGTAGGTGCCGGAGGGCGCGATGTCGAAGACCTTGCCGATATAGTTGGGGTCGGCAATGTTGAAGGTGAACCAGCCGAAGAAGTCGGCTTTCTTGATCGACGAAATGCCGAAAGTTCCCTTGGTAACTTCGGTCCAGTTGATGAGAACGAGGCGGATGATCTCACCGAAGGCGAGCGTCACGATTGCCAGATAATCACCGCGCAGGCGCAGGACCGGAAAGCCGAGAATGATGCCCCACATGGCCGAGAGAATGCCTGCCATTGGCAGAAGCAGCCAGAAGGAAAGGCCGAGATGCTCGGAGAGCAGGGCGTAGGAGTAGGCACCCACGGCATAGAAGGCGACATAGCCCAGATCAAGCAGGCCAGCGAGACCGACAACTATATTGAGGCCCCAGGCCAGCATCACGTAAATCAGGATCTGGATGCCGAAATTGTCGACCCATTTCAGCGAGCCGCCAACCAGTGCCGGATAGAGGAACAGGAATACGATCGCCAGCTTGGTCCAGTGCTGTGCCAGAAATGATTTTTCCGTGGACACAACCTTGCGGCTCTTGGCTGCCTTTCCCGATGCCATTGCCGGTCCCAGCCACGCAATATAGGCAAAGCGGCCAACAGCAGCGATGATCACGAAAATGGCCAGCAATCCCCAGCGCGGAACCAGGATCAGTTCGTTGCGGATGTTCTGGTCTGTCTTGAGGCCAATGAACAGTACGAACATGCCCAGCGTGATCAGGCCTGCATACATGGCCTCCTTCAGCGCGTAGCCATAATCGGCGGATTGGTTGGCGGGCAATGGCGCGTCCGGCCTGGTATTGTTGCTTGCCATGGATCAGACCTTCTCGATTTCAGGACGACCAAGCACGCCCGTGGGCTTGAAGATCAGCACCAGCGCAAGGATCGAAAATGTCGCTACATCCTTGTAATCAATGCTGAAATAGGCCGACCATAGCGACTCGATCACACCGATGAGCAATCCGCCTATCACGGCACCTGGAAGCGAGCCGATGCCGCCAAGTACCGCTGCCGTGAATGCCTTCACGCCAGGCACGAAACCGTCAGTGAACACGACGACGCCGTAATACATCAGGAACATCGTCCCAGCGACGGCCGCAAGGGCTGCGCCCATCACGAATGTGATGGAGATTGTCCGGTCGACATCCACGCCAAGCAGGGCTGCCATCTTGCGATCCTGCTCACAGGCGCGCTGTGCCCGGCCAAGCGGTGTCTTGTTGACGATATACCAGAAGATCGCGAGCAGTACCGTCGTGATGACAACGATAACGATTTGCTTGAGCGAGATGTTGATGCCGAAAACCTCGAAATTCTGCTGAACCAGCGGCGGGATCGGCTTGTTGCGCGGGCCTTGAGATACCTGCACGAAATTTGAAAGGGCGATGGACATGCCGATGGCGGTGATCAAAGGCGCAAGCCGGAAGGAACCTCGCAATGGCCGATAGGCCACGCGCTCAATGGTCCAGTTCCACAATCCGCAAGTCAGCATGCCGACCAGCATCATGATCAGGAGCGCCAGCACCACGGGGATGCCTGCCCAGAACGATGTCAGGACCAGAAACGCGATAAGAGCGGAAAAGCCGCCGAGCATGAAAATGTCGCCATGGGCGAAGTTGATCATGCCGATAATGCCGTAAACCATCGTGTAGCCGATGGCGATCAGGCCATAAATTGAGCCGAGCGTAAGCCCGTTCACCAATTGCTGAACGAAATATTCCATCCCTGTTCCCCTTGGGCTGTCCGGTTTTCCGAATTCTGCCCATGCAGTGTTTTATGGCGGCAGACACTAGCGCGTTTCGGGAGCAATACAACCGCCAAAACGCGAAATTGGATTGCAAAGAACAATCCGCCGCTGAAATTCCATTGATCTAGCGTCTTGCGCGGGGCTTCTAGCGGCAAACTGTCCGACTTTGCAAACAAAAAAACCGTGCCGAAATATCGGCACGGCGGTTTGAAAACAATTCTACCCTATTGGGTGATTGCGCTGGTTATACTGCCGACAACGGATCAATTCAGGCTTTTTGCCAGGTCAGCTGACAAGTCGCAGACTGGCTTTCTGGGATTCGGTTGCCGGGTCGGATGCCCCGCTCATGCTGTCACAATAGGCGCGCAACTGGTCGAGGCCCACCGGCCGGGAAAACAGATATCCCTGCAATTCATTGCAGCCTCTGGTGGACAACAGCTTGAGTTGATCCTCGGTCTCAATGCCCTCAATCGTGACATTCAGGCCAAGCGTGCTGCCCAGTTCGATCATGTGTGAGACCAGATTGAGGGACTTGCCCGATTTCGAGATCTCCCTGACGAAGGAACGATCGATCTTGATGCGATCGACCGGGAAGTCGCGCAAATAGGACATGGCGGAAAATCCGGTGCCGAAATCGTCCAGTGCTATCCTGACACCCAATTCCTTGAAACCCATGATCACTTCGCGGGTCTTTTGCGGATCGGTCATGAACACGGATTCGGTGATCTCCAGCTCCAGACGGTCTGGTTCGAAACCTGTCTCTTCAAGAATCTGGCCGACTTTCTGTATGAAGCCGCGCTGGGTAAACTGCATTGCGGAAATGTTGACGGCGAGCTTGATCTGCTTGAGATCGAGCATTTCGGTGCAGGCCCGGCGAAGGATGAACTCACCCAGCTTGTCGATCATTCCGATTTCCTCTGCGATCGGAATGAACACGCTCGGCGACACCGGGCCGCGTTCCTCGTGGATCCAGCGAACCAGCGCCTCAACTCCCAACACCTTGTTTTCCTTCTGGGAGATCAGCGGCTGATACTTGATCGTGAAATGTCCATTGATGATTGCCTCGCGAAGATCGTTCTCGATCAGGCCGCGCGAACGGATGGTTTCCGCCATTCCGGGGTCGAATACCTGCAATTTGTTGCGGCCGCTTTCCTTGGCCTGCAACAAGGCAAAATCCGCATGGCGCAGCGCTTCAGCGGCTGATTTCGAGCCGGCTTCAACAATTGCCGCGCCAATGGAGACGCCAACGTAAATCGTCTTCTGCTTGAACTGGATCGGCTCGGCCATTGCAGCAAAGATGCGTTCCGCTGCGAATTCAATATCACGGCGCGATTTGACGTTGGTGAGGATGGCTGCGAATTCGTCGCCCGAAAGCCGAGCCAGAAAGTCGCCTGCACGCAACACTGCCTGGATGCGTTTGCCGAAATTGATGATGACCTGGTCACCGGCCTCATGGCCATAGCTGTCATTGATGTGCTTGA
>JAGRLM010000387.1 GCA_020441795.1 Nitratireductor sp. | reverse complement strand
TCTATGGGAGATTTGACGATGTGAGCCGGCAGGCGATCGCCGTCGGGGCGTAGCGCGGTCTGGTAGCGCATCTGGTTTGGGACCAGAGGGTCGCAGGTTCGAATCCTGCCGCTCCGACCAGCCTTTCTGGTCCATGACCAGAGGCAATCTCGGGGAATCATGATGGCAGCCAGAATCTACAGTCCTGCAAAGACGGCAATGCAGTCGGGCAGGGCAAAGACCAATGGTTTCATTCTCGAATTCGAGCTTGCAAGTCCACGCCGGATCGAGCCACTGATGGGATATACCTCTTCATCAGACACGAGGCAGCAGGTTCGCTTGCGTTTCGACACGCTTGAACAGGCCAAGGCCTATTGCGAAAAACACTCCATTGCCTATTCGGTGCAGTTGCCGCAGGAACAGCGGCGCAGGCGGGCTTCCTATTCGGACAATTTTGCCTTCAATCGCAAGCAACCCTGGACACATTGAAGTTTGATGGCTGTCTCGGGAGCTGCGTCCCGTTTCGACAGTTTTCCCTTCCCGCTTTTTGCGTTACACCAGCAGGAACGACTCCGTAGCTCAGCTGGATAGAGCATCCGCCTTCTAAGCGGACGGTCGCAGGTTCGAATCCTGCCGGGGTCGCCAGCCCTCCTGTCTCGGCCCAGCCGTAAATGACCAGCTTTCGCCGCTATTTTTCCTGTTCCTCAAAAGACATTGCAGCATAATGCCGCCATTGGTGCTGGCATGGCCATGCCCGTTTCTTGGAGGATGATTTCATGGATACGAAAGCGGCTGAAGCCGGTCATGTGGAAGCGCCAACGCACAGAAAGGCAGGAACACGCGGCGGCGGACGCGCAGGCAATGCGCGCGGGAGAGGGCCTGCAGTCCACCAGATGCCGTGGGAAATCCCGATCAATTCCGACAAGCCAACCGAGCCACTGCCGCCAGAGGGTGTAGAGGCCATTCACAACGCGGCCATGCGCATCCTCGAAGAAATCGGTATCGAATTCCTCAACATGGAAGCCGTGGAAATCTTCCGCTCCCAAGGCTGCACCATAGAGCGCGAAACGGGTACCAGCGCGCTGGTAAAGATGGACCGCGCCTGGGTAGTGGAGAAAATCCGCCTCGCGCCCTCATCCTTTACGATTACCCCGCGCAATCCCGACCGCAAGATCACCATTGGCGGCGATCATATTGTCTTCGGCAATGTCTCCTCACCGCCAAATTGCTCCGATCTTGATCGTGGCCGACGGATCGGCGACCGCGAGAGCTATCGCGATTTCATCAAGCTGACCCAGTATTTCAATTGCATGCATTTCGCTGGCGGCTACCCCGTCGAGCCGATGGACATACATCCCTCTATCCGCCACCTCGACTGCCTGCACGACAAGCTGGTGCTGACCGACAAGGTTGTGCACGCCTATTCACTCGGCACCGAGCGTGTTGAAGACGTGATGGAAATGGTCCGCATTGCGGGTGGCCTGACCCATGCTGAATTCGATGCGACGCCGCGCATGTATACCAATATCAATTCGACATCGCCGCTCAAGCATGACTGGCCGATGCTTGATGGGTTGATGCGCCTTGCCCGCCGGGGCCAGCCAACCATCGTCACGCCCTTCACGCTCGCTGGCGCAATGTCGCCGATCACGCTCGCAGGCACGGTTGCGCAGTCCATTGCCGAGGCATTGTGTGCAATCGCCCTCATTCAGGCGATCAATCCCGGCTGCCCATGCGCCATAGGAACTTTTTCCTCGAATGTGGACATGAAGACCGGCGCACCTGCATTCGGGACGCCTGAATATATGCGCACCACCCAGATGACCGGCCAGTTGGCCCGGTTCTACGGTTTGCCGCTGCGCGCCTCCAATACCTGCGTCTCCAACGCACCTGACAACCAGGCGACATGGGAATCGTCTCATTCCCTGTTTGCGGCCATCACTTCCGGCGTCAACATGGTCTACCATGCCGCCGGTTGGCTCGAAGGCGGGCTGTGCGCATCCTATGAGAAATTCATCATGGACTGCGAGCAGATCCAGCAGCTCATCACCTATATGCGTCCGGTCAAATGGGACGCTGGTGAACTGGCCGTCGATGCCATAGCCGAGGTCGGGCAGGGCGGCCATTTCTTTGGCATCCAGCACACCCAGGATCGCTATGAAACGGCATTCTACAGCCCCTTCCTGTCCGACTGGTCGAACTTCGAGAACTGGCGTGATCGCGGCTCCGTTCTGACCGTCGAACGGGCAAATCGGACGTGGAAAAAGATACTCGAGGAATTCGAGGCACCGCCCATGGACCCCGCAATTCGCGAGGAACTCGACGAATTTGTGGAGCGGCGCAAACGCGAAGGCGGCGCCCCGACCGATTTCTGA
>JAGRLM010000386.1 GCA_020441795.1 Nitratireductor sp. | reverse complement strand
CCATTCGAAATAGGAGACGGTGACACCACCGGCATTGGCATACATGTCGGGAATGATGACCACGCCCTTTTTCCGCAGGATTTCGTCGCCACCTGCGGTGATAGGGCCGTTGGCTGCCTCGATGATCAGCTTTGTGTTGATGCGGTCGGCATTGTTGAGGTTGATGACACTTTCCATGGCAGCGGGAATGAGAATGTCGCATTCCATTTCGAGGAGTCTGGCACCGTCCTCGACGAAAGTGCCGCCGGGATAGCCTTCGAAAGAGCCATGGCGGGTCATCCACGCCTTGGCTTCCTCGATATTGATGCCATCGGGATTGACCAGTGAACCATTGTATTCGATCACGGCAATGATCTTTGCCTCATCCTCCTCGGACAGGAATTTGGCGGCGTGGAAGCCGACATTGCCCAGGCCCTGCACAACGATGCGCTTGCCCCTGAGATCGCCGTTCAGGCCTGCAACCGCCATGTCGGCAGGGTGGCGGAAGAATTCCTGCAGGGCATATTGGACGCCCCTGCCCGTGGCTTCCGTACGCCCGCGAATGCCACCAGCATTGAGCGGTTTGCCGGTCACGCAGGCACGCGCATTGATGTCGGTGGTTGCCATGCGGTGATACTGGTCTGCAATCCATGCCATTTCACGTTCGCCCGTTCCCATGTCGGGTGCGGGAACATTCTGCGATGGGTGGATGAGGTCGCGCTTGATCAACTCATAGGCAAAGCGTCGGGTAATGCGCTCCAGCTCGTCCGGTTCCCATTCACGCGGATCAATGCGCAAACCGCCCTTGGAGCCGCCAAACGGCACTTCCACCAATGCGCATTTGTAGGTCATCAGTGCCGCAAGCGCCTCAACCTCATCCTGATCGACACTCATTGCGTAACGAATGCCGCCCTTGACCGGCTCGGCATGTTCGGAATGCACGGAACGGTAGCCGGTGAAGGTGTGGATATCGCCACGCAGCTTGACGCCAAAGCGCACAATATAGGTGGAGTTGACCACCCTGATCTTTTCCACCAGTCCCGGTGAAAGATTCATATGCGATACTGCACGCTCAAACAGCCGGTTGACGCTGTCGCGAAAGCCCGGTTCCTTCAAATGCTGGTTCATTGTCGTCTCCCGTCGCGCGCCGATATCCGGCGTCTTGCGCCAAGTCTTGCACGAAGAGTGAGACAATTGAACGAAATTTCGCATTTTGGAAAAATTTCACGCGAAATTCAGGGAATGTGATCGAAACAGACGCCAACCAGCGCCCTTTATCGCAGTTTCATCTTGAAACCGGCATGCGAGCGAGAGAATCCGAGTCGCTCGTAAAAGCGATGCGCGGCAATGCGGCTGGCATTTGAAGTGAGCTGCACCTTGGCGCAACCCTGCGCCCTTGCCGCTTCGATGGCGAAGTGCATCATTGCCTCGCCTATTCCCCGGCTTCGAAATCGCTGGTCAACATGCACCGCTTCGACATTGAGATTGGTGCTGCCCCTGCCGGTCATGGAGCGGATCAGGGTGGTCTGGAATGTTCCAACCACCACGCCGTCGAGTTGGGCGACATACAGCCTGTCATTGGGGCTCGCGGCAATCGCATCAAACGCGGCAAAATAATCCGGCAAGGCCGCAGGATCAGCTGTGTCACCGTGGCCGCCCTCGAGATCGGTCGCAAACATGGCGGCTATGGTCGGCACATCATCGCGGGTCGCCCGGCGAATGGAAACGGCATCCGTCATCAGATCGACCAGAGCAGGTGAATGGCCGGGATATCGGCAAGGCCTTCCGCCTCGCCCAATTCAATGAAGCCGTGTTTCGCGTAAAAGGCAAGAGCACGATCATTGCCCTTCAGCACGGTCAGTTCGATGGCGGTCGGCGGCGGCGACATTTCCGCCGTAAGATGATCGCGCAGCCCGTCCATCAAGGCTGCAGCAACACCCTGCCCGTGCAAGGCCTTGTCCACATGCAGATGGTCAACATAGAAATTGCCGTTTTCCAGCCTGTATCCGCCGACATGGCCGATCAGGCTGTCACCTGCAAGCGCCACCATGGCGGCCTTGTCCGGCTGTTCGATCTCGGCAAGGAACAGGTCGGGGACATGCTTCGCGTCGCTGATAGCCCGGCGCGCGGTCTCACCGATCGCCGGATCATAGGTTCGGGCCCAGCTTGCCTTGACCAAGGGCACAATCGCTGCGACATCGCCGGGCTGGGCCGGGCGGATGATGAAGGATGCGGCAGGCTTATTCATCAATGCCGAGCTTGGCCTTTACCAGCGCCTGCACGGCTTGCGGATTGGCCTTGCCGCCGGTGGATTTCATCACCTGGCCAACAAACCAGCCTGCCATGGACGGCTTGTCCTTCACTTGCGCCACCTTGTCGGGATTGGCGGCAATGACAGCATCAACCGCTGCCTCGATGGCACCGGTATCGGTGACCTGCTTCATTCCGCGCGCCTCGACGATCTCGGCCGGACTGCCGCCCTCGTTCCAGACGATCTCGAACAGGTCCTTGGCAATGGCGTTGGAAATGTCGCCAGCCTTGATGAGTTCGAGGATTCCACCCAGTTGATCGGGTGAAACCGGAGTCGTTTCAATGTCTTTTCCGGTTTCGTTCAACTTGCCCAGCAGGTTGTTGATGACCCAGTTGG
>JAGRLM010000385.1 GCA_020441795.1 Nitratireductor sp. | reverse complement strand
ATTGCGTCTTCGGCAAAAAGCCCCACTCAATCTCCGCATGAAGTTAACCCTGTTCGGTAAAAGCCGCGCCAGGCGCCGGGTTGTTCTTGAAACCGCATTAACCTCCGCTTAACCTTTCCACAGATGCGGAACCCATGCATGAACTGGCCGGGACGAGGAAAACCGGGCAGGGCGCGCAACCACGATTTCTGTCCCGGGCAGGCCTGGCAAGCCATCACCGCCTCAAACGGCCCGGGATGTTCAAGGATTGCTCAAGGAGAGAAAAATGTTCCGCTTGTTCCGCTCCGCACTGCTGGCCGCTGCCCTTGCACCTCTTGCAGTGGCATTTCCCGGCGAGGAAGCATCTGCCACGCAATGGAAGGTGCATGCCAATGGCGGCCAGATGTCCGGCCATCGCAGCTATCGCAGCTATGGTCATCCCGCTGCAAGTTCAGGCGTCATGCTGGGGCATTCGCGCTATCACGGTACTGCAGCGGCCACGGTGCGCTATTCCACCAAGCGCGGCCATTTCAAGCAGGCGCGTCACCATCGCCGCAATGGGCCATTGGTGATCATTGTCGGTGCCAATGGTACTGGTGACGAATATCCCGATTACCGCAATGGTGCGACTTCCGGCACGATACCGGTATTGGAGGGTGGTTCCTGCGAAAATGGCAGCTACTGCTCTATCCGCCTTGGCAATGCATCCAATGCGCCCAAGATCATCACTCTCAATACCAGTGGTCGCACCATCACCAGCGAGGACGTGTCAGCCCAATAGGGCTGTTAAGCGCCGTTGAGATGCCGCCTTGTAACATAGAGTGACAGCACTGCGGCATTGGATACGTTCAGCGACTTGATTTCACCCGGCAGATCGATGCGCGCCAAAGTCGTGCAGGTCTGGCGGGTTTTCTGGCGCAAGCCCTTTCCCTCGGCACCCAGGACCAGCGCCACACGCTCTCCCGTCAGGCTTTCTTCGAGTATCTGCGGGCCTTCACTATCGAGACCCACTGTCTGGTAGCCGAGATTGGCGAGTTCTTCCAGCGCGTCAGAAAGGTTGCGCACGCTGACATGGTCGATCATGTCAAGTGCGCCTGAAGCTGCCTTGGCCAACACACCCGATTCCTGCGGCGAGTGGCGCGCCGTGGTAATCAGGGCGCCCGCACCAAAGGCAACTGCCGAGCGCAGGATCGCGCCGACATTGTGCGGATCCGTCACCTGATCCAGCACCAGCAGGAGAGGGCTCTGCGACAAATCCTTCAGCGAGCGTTGGCGCAAGGCCTCTGCTTCCAGCACCACACCCTGATGCACAGCATCGCTGCCCACCAGCTTGTCCAGCTCGCGCGGCAATGCTTCCGTGACCTCAATGTCAGAAAACGCATCTGCCGGCAGTTCCAGTCGCTCGCGCGCATTGGCTGTTACATGCAGGTGAACCTTCTTGCGCGCGGGATTGGCAAGTGCATGACGCACGGTATGCAGGCCATACAGGAACACATGCCCATCCTCCTGCGGCGCACTTCCGGCGATATGGGGGCGTTGACGGCGAAATCCGGTATCTGCAGGTTCATCCCCGCGTTTTGCACGCGTCTGTTCGCGACGCATGCGCCGCTTCTCTGCGTGATGGCTGTTATGCGCGTCACTTGGGCGCGCGTGATCGGGGCGCGCATGATTGGGCCGCGCATGATTGGGCCGCGTATCATTTGGGCGGGAAGGACCACGGTCGGATTTTGGCGGATTGTCTGAAGGAGTGTCACTCATGCTTTCGCCTATCGCTTAGTATTGCCCCCGGTCAAGGATAATCGCTTGCCCCGGACGAAGCGGTCGCTGGCTTCAGCGACAATTTTTGAAAAAACCGGTAAAAGTGACAAAGCTTTGCCCTTGCCTTGTTGACAGCATCGGAGTGCAGCGGCATAACGCGCCCGGTCTTGCATTTGCTGGCTGCTTTGGCAGGTGGCAAACGCGACCGGCATCCCGCATCAGCATTGGCCTCAGGTCAAATGGTGGCGCAGCCGGAAATGGAGGGGTGTCCGAGTGGTTAAAGGAGACGGACTGTAAATCCGTTCGCTATGCGTACGCTGGTTCGAATCCAGCCCCCTCCACCACCGCCCGCCTGCCGCTATCCGGCATGGCCTGGGTGTATCGGACAACAAGGCGATGAACGTCCTTACGGGAAACCGGCGGGTATAGCTCAATGGTAGAGCAGCAGCCTTCCAAGCTGAATATGCGGGTTCGATTCCCGCTACCCGCTCCAGTTCAACTTCTATCCGGCAATTTCGTATAATTGGAGTTTGCGGTGTTCAGCCGGCCAGCGCGATGCGCTCCATGGCCTTGACGCCGAAAATGCCGCCAATGACGATAGCCACAAAGGTGATGATCGAACCGATGGCAAGCGTTGAGAAGCCGGTCATTGCCTGGCCAACGGTGCATCCCAGCGCCAGCACGCCGCCAATGCCCATGAGGGCTGCGCCAAACATGTTGCGCACCGAATCCTTTGCATCGGCAAAACTGGTGAGCCCCAGCCTGCCGCTGATCGCCGCGCCAATGAACCCGCCCACCAGCGCACCTGCAGTTGTAACGACGCCAAAGCCGGGAGCGCCGAGCGCCGTATAGCGCATCAGATAATCAAGCGTGTCACCAGCTGGCCGCACATAGGTCAGCGATATCAGCTGCACCGGCATATCGGCAAAATCGTCTTGTGCCAGACCGGTCAGGAACCATCCCGCCACCACGCAAAGGCCGATGCCAATACCGGCCAGGAGATGCGTTGGCGAGGTTCGAAAATCGCGGCTGGCAAAACAGTAAGCCAGTAGCGCACCGGCAATCACGATCACGCTTGCCGTTTTTGCGCTGCCGACATCCATGCCGCTTGCCATGGCAATGAGATCGCCGGTGCGCTGCGTTTCCATGCCGAATTCGGCGAGGTCGACGCTGCCGGGGTCAAACAGCAATACTCGCAATGGCCCGAGCAGCCCGCCAATTGTCATGTAGCCGAAGATGCCGGTTATGACCAGCACCACGATGGAGCGCAAGTCGCCGCCACCGGCACGCACCAGGTTTCGGCTGATGCAGCCTCCGGCAAACACCATTCCGAAGCCGAACATCAACCCGCCGACAATATTGGCGAGCCAGCCCAGATTGGGCGTCAAATACATCGAATTGGCCGTGTCAGCGATGCCGTTTGCCTCGATCAGATAGACCCCGATGATGGCAACCGCTCCGGCCAGCAACCACGCGCGAAACCTGTTGTAGCTGCCAAATGAAAGGATGTCCGAGATCGACCCCA